>JADCDC010000327.1 GCA_020252385.1 Aestuariivirga sp. | reverse complement strand
CCTTCTGCCTGATCGTGACCGGGCAGACGATGATAGCCAGCGGGCTCGCCTCTGTCATCAACGCCACCTCGCCGCTGTTCGGGGTGGCATGCCTTGCACTTGCCGGGCTGGAACCGCTTATCTTCAGGAAATTGCTGGGTATTCTGATTGGAATCGCCGGCGTGGCCATCCTCAAGGGCGGCACGCTGCTGGGCGAGGGCACGCAGAGCATCGGCATCCTGCTGTGCCTTGGGGCTGCGGCGAGCTATGGGCTGGGGAGCCTGTGGGCGAAGGCGACGCTCAAGGGAACGGCACCCCTGAGCCTGGCAACGGGCCAGCTCATCACCTCCTCCGTGATCATGGCGGGGCTCGCGTTCCTCTTCGACGATCCCCGGCAACTCCTTGATGCTTCAAGAGAAAGCTGGATAGCGCTGGTGGGGCTGTCCGTCCTCTCGACGGCCTTCGCCTACATCATCTTCTTCCGGGTGGTGGCGCGCTCGGGGCCGGCGAATGTGCTGCTGGTGACCATGCTGATTCCCGTCTCGGCCATTGCGCTGGGTGTCGCCATTCTGGGCGAAACCCTTGATTTAAAGGAAATAATCGGCGCGCTGGTGATCCTCTCGGCACTCGTCATCATCGACGGGCGCGCATTCTCATGGATCGGGCGCCGCGACACGGCCGCCTGAAAGGGGCTGCGGTGCGCCCGTCGTGCCGGGGAAGGTGATGGGCAATCCGCGGAGGCAGCGGACGGCCAGATAGGCCCAGGCCTCGGCCTCCATCGAGTCGCCATTGAAACCCGCCTCTTCCGCAAGGATAACAGGGGCTTGGAGGAGGCTCCTCAGGTCACGCATGAGCGTGGGATTGAGCCTCCCGCCGCCGCAGGCGACCCACAGCCGGGGGGCTTCCGGCACGAGGGCCGCACTCGCCGCCACCGCCGCCGCCGTGAAGCGGGTGAGCGTCGCCGCGCCATCCGCCGGGGTGAGACCATCCACGAGTGTTGCATCGAAGGCGTTGCGGTCGAGGGATTTCGGTGCCGCGGTTGAAAAAAAGTTGGATTTCAGTAGCTGCCCGAGCACGGCGGAGTCGACTTTTCCGGATGCCGCCAGGGCACCGTCACGGTCCATGGACACGTCCATGTGTCGCTCGCACCAGTCATTGATGAGGGCATTGCCCGGCCCCGTGTCGAAGGCGACCAGTTCCCCGGCCCTCCCGATCCAGGTCATGTTGGCGACCCCGCCGATGTTGAGGAAGGCGACCGGGCGCTCCTTCAACCTTGCGGCGAGTGCCCGGTGATAGACCGGCACGAGGGGCGCACCCTGCCCGCCCGCCGCAACATCCGCCGCGCGCATGTCATAGACGACGGGACGGCCAAGCCGCCGCGCCAGGCGCTGGCCAAGGCCCAGCTGCACCGTGAGGCGGCGCTCCGGCCGGTGGAGGACGGTCTGGCCGTGGAAGCCGATGGCGTCGATTCCCTTCAGCGCGAGGCCGTGGGCCGCGATGAAGCGCTCGACCGCCTCGGCATGCCAGTCGGTCAGCGCCTCTTCCGCTGCGGCGAGGATGCCGGGGCGGGCTTCACGGCGCTGCAGGGCCGCCGCCTCGCGGAGCGCGTCGTGGAGGAGCGCCTGCTGGTCCGGCCGGTAGGGATAGGTGGCGGCGGGGCCGCGCTCCACGAGGTCCTCGCCATCGGTCACGAGCAGCGCCACGTCGATGCCGTCGAGCGAGGTTCCGGACATGAGCCCTAAGGCCGTCATCGGTTTTGACAGGGGGATGCTCCGTGGTAAGAGCCCGCAGCCTTTTTCGAGAGTTCGATTGCCATGAGCCAGTTCAAGTCCGATTTCCTCAATGTACTGTCAGAGCGGGGATTCATCCACCAGATCTCCGACCCCGAGGGGCTGGACGCACAGGCCAGGGCCCAGCGGATCACGGGCTATATCGGCTTCGACGCCACCGCCAGCTCGCTTCATGCCGGATCGCTCGTGCAGATCATGATGCTGCGCTGGATGCAGAAGACGGGGCACCGGCCCATCGCGCTGATGGGTGGCGGCACCACCAAGATCGGTGACCCGTCCTTCAAGGATGAAGCGCGCAAGCTCCTCACGGTGGAACAGATCGCCACCAACCTGGCCGGCATCCGCCAGGTGTTCACCAAGTTCCTCTCCTTCGGCGACGGGCCGACGGATGCACGGATGGTGAACAATGCAGATTGGCTCGATCACCTCAACTACATCGACTTCCTGCGCGACTATGGCGTGCACTTCACCATCAACCGCATGCTGAGCTTCGACTCGGTGAAGCTCAGGCTGGAGCGCGAGCAGCCGCTCACCTTCCTGGAATTCAACTACATGATCCTGCAGGCCTATGACTTCCTCGAACTGTCGCGCCGGCAGGATTGCGTGCTGCAAATGGGCGGCTCCGACCAGTGGGGCAACATCGTGAACGGCATCGAACTGGGCCGCCGCTGCGACCAGCGCCAGCTCTTCGCGCTCACCTCGCCGCTGCTGACCACGTCCTCGGGCGCCAAGATGGGCAAGACGGCGGCGGGTGCCGTGTGGCTCAACGCCGACATGCTCTCGCCCTATGACTACTGGCAGTACTGGCGCAACTCCGAGGACGCGGACGTCACACGCTTCCTCAAGCTCTATACCGAACTGCCGCTCGACGAGATCGAGAGGCTGGGCGCGCTTGGTGGCGCCGAGATCAACGAGGCGAAGAAGGTGCTGGCCACCGAGGCCACCGCCATGCTGCACGGCCGCGACGCCGCACATGAAGCCGCCGAAACGTCGCGCCGCACCTTCGAGGAGGGCCAGAGCGCGGCGGGGCTTCCGTCGATCAGCCTCGATCTCGACAAGGGCGTGGGACTCTTGGCGGCTTGCGTCGCTGCCGGCTTCGCCTCATCGAACGGCGAGGCGCGGCGCTCCGTGCAGGGAGGTGCCGTGCGGGTGAATGACGAGGCGGTGTCGGACGAGAAGCTGGTGCTGACGCGGGCGATGGCGGTGGATGG
>JADCDC010000326.1 GCA_020252385.1 Aestuariivirga sp. | reverse complement strand
GGTACATGTCGTCGGGCCCCGCGAACATGCCCATCTCCTCATAGGCGTGCTTGAAGCGTTCCCAGGTCGCCTCCGAGCAGGTGACGGTGCCCATCATGGCGTCGGAATGGCCGACGAGATATTTGGTGGCGGCCTGGATCGAGACGTCGGCGCCATGCGCGAAGGCCTTGAAATAGTGCCCCGCTCCCCAGGTGTTGTCGACCATCAGGATGGTGCCCGCCTGGTGGGCAGCCTCGGCCAGTGCCGGAACATCCTGCACCTCCATCGTCTGGGAACCGGGCGACTCGGCATAGATGACCCGCGTCGTCGGGCGGATGAGGCTGGCGATGCCGCGGCCGATGAGCGGGTCATAGTAGCTGGTCTCGATTCCCATCCGCTTCAGCAGCCCGTCGCAGAGGTGGCGGGCGGGCTGGTAGACGGTGTCCACCATGAGGAGATGGTCGCCGGCGTTCAGGAAGGCCAGGAGGGCTGTGGAGATGGCCGCCATGCCGGAGGGCAGCATCTTGGCGTTGTGGCCGCCCTCGACCATGGCGACCGCCTCCTCGACGGCGCGCGAGGTGGGCGTGCCGCGCCGGCCGTAGACATAGCTCTGCGAGCGGTCATGGAGCGAGCGCGCGGTGGGGAACAGCACGGTCGAGCCATGGTAGACGGCGGGGTTGACGAAGCCGTGCTCGGCATAGTCCCTGCCGGCCGCCACGAGGCGGGTTTCGGGTGAAAGGGCGGAGAGATCGGGTTTGGTTTTCGACATGCCGAAGCGGTAGCATGATGGGACAAACGGGAAAACCCCGCTCTAAGGGCCAGGAGGGACATGTCACCCGTCGGATACATCGTGCTGAAGATCCTGCGCGGCGGGGCGCTGGCCTCGGCCGGATTCGTCCTGCTGGTGATCGGGATCGAGCTCTGGAAGCAGGGCGGGGACGTGACCGGGCTGGAACCGGGCTTCACGGTCCTCCTCTGCCTCATCCTGGCGGGGGCCCTGTGGCTGGCGCGCGCCATCGGGCGGGAGCTTTCCCGCCACGGGTCTTGAACCTGCCACCCCAAATGGCTACCAAGGCGCCAGTTCAGAGGTGAAGAGCATGATGGAATCCGCCAGGCGCGTGGCCGAGAAGAAGGACTGGATCAAGGGTGCGACGGGCGACTGGGAGATCGTCCTGGGGCTCGAGGTCCATGCGCAGGTGCTGGCCAGGTCCAAGCTGTTCTCGGGCGCCTCGGCCGAATTCGGCGGCGAGCCCAACGACCATGTCTCCCTCGTCGACGCGGCCATGCCCGGCATGCTGCCGGTGATCAACGAGTTCTGCGTCGAGCAGGCGGTCAGGACGGGGCTTGGCCTCAAGGCGGAGATCCACAAGCGCTCCGTGTTCGACCGGAAGAACTATTTCTACCCGGACCTGCCGCAGGGCTACCAGATCTCGCAGTACAAGCAGCCGGTGGTGGGCGAGGGCTCCGTCCACGTCGACGTCGACGGCCGGTCCGTCGAGGTGGGCATCGAGCGCCTGCATCTCGAGCAGGATGCGGGCAAGTCGCTCCATGACCAGCACCCCAACATGAGCTTCGTCGACCTCAACCGCTCGGGCTGCGCCCTGATGGAGATCGTGTCCAAGCCCGACATGCGCTCGGCGGACGAGGCCAAGGCCTATGTGACCAAGCTCCGCCAGATCATGCGTTACCTCGGCACCTGCGACGGCAACATGGAGCAGGGCTCGCTCCGTGCCGACATCAACGTCTCGGTGCGCCGGCCGGGCGGGGAATTCGGCACGCGCTGCGAGATAAAGAACGTGAACTCGATCCGCTTCATGGGCCAGGCCATCGAATACGAGGCGCGCCGCCAGATCGGCATCCTCGAGGACGGCGGCAAGATCGACCAGGAGACCCGGCTCTTCGACGCCAGGAAGGGCGAGACCCGCTCCATGCGCTCCAAGGAGGAGGCGCATGACTACCGCTATTTCCCCGACCCCGATCTCCTGCCGCTCGAACTCGACGAGGCATGGATCGGCCGGATCGCCGCCTCGCTCCCCGAACTCCCGGACGAGAAGATCGCGCGCTTCATGAAGGACTATGGGCTCACCGCCTATGACGCGCAGGTGCTGACGTCGGAACGCGCCTCGGCCGACTTCTTCGAGCAGGTGGCGAAGGGCCGCGATGGCAAGATGGCCGCCAACTGGGTGATCAACGAGCTGTTCGGCCGCCTCAACAAGGAAGGAAAGTCGGTCGACACCACGCCGGTCAGCGCCGCCCAGCTGGGCGAGATCGTGGACCTGATCGGGGAGGGCACGATTTCCGGCAAGATCGCCAAGGACGTGTTCGAGATCGCCTGGACCGAGGGTGGCTCGCCCAAGGCCATCGTCGAGGCCCGGGGCCTCAGGCAGGTGACCGACACCGGGGCCATCGAAAAGGCCGTCATGGAGATCATCGCCGCCAACCCGGACAAGGTGGAGCAGGTGAAGGCCAAGCCCAGCATGCTCGGCTGGTTCGTGGGCCAGGTGATGAAGGGGACGGGCGGCAAGGCCAACCCCCAGGCGGTGAGCGACCTGCTGAAGGCAAAGCTGGGGATTTGACCCCCCCTGGGGAGGACTGTCACCCCATCCCTCCATTCCGTCACCTCACCCTTCTTTTCCGTCACCCCGGCGAAAGCCGGGGCCCAGCCTCGGGCGGCCATAGCTGGGTCCCGGCTTTCGCCGGGATGACGGATTATTTCATCTTATCAAGAGCTTGTGATATCGTTTTCGTCCGTTTTCTTAAACGCCTTGCGCCGCCTCCGGGTTGGTTCCGCCACCAGTTTTCGTGGCAATTTTGCTATTTCGGTCAGTAGCTTAGTTTCAGTTTTCCTTTCGGAATATTCTCCGCTATAGTCCGTACCCGGAGTTTTGTTGCGTAAGTCCGGGAGGGGCATAACCATGGCGAAGACAGCCAAAAAGGCTGCGAAAAAGCCTGTCGTGAAGAAAGCCGCGAAGAAGCCGGCGCCAAAGCCCGCGGCGGCAAAGAAGAAGCCCGCACCCGTGGCCAAGAAGCCCGCAGCCGCACCCGTGGCGGCCGCCGTCGACAAGCAGCGCTTCACGCTTTACGGCATGTTGGGCTCGGGCCCGACCTATACCGTGGCGCTGATGCTGTCGCTGTCGAAGTATCCCTTCTCCTACATTCACGTGAACCTGCGGGAAGGCCAGCACAAGCAGCCGGACTATCTGGTGAAGAACCGCTACGGGCAGGTGCCGGCGCTGCGCGACGGGCAGACCTATTACGTGCAGTCCGCCGCGGTGCTGCAGCATCTGGCGGATGAACTGCACAGGTTCGACGGCAAGACCGAGGTCGAGCGCAACCGCATCCGCGAATGGCTGTTCTGGCAGTGGGACAAGCTGGCGGTTCCGGTGTTCCGCCTCAGGGCGCGCGCCCGCGGCCTCCGCCAGTTCGGCGACGAGGTGCGCATCATGTATGACACCGAGGCCAAGGCCGCACTCGCCATGATGGAGAACGAGCTCGGCAAGTCGGAGTGGATTGCCGCAAAGCGCCCCACCATTGCCGATATCGGCATCTATGGCGTGTTGCGCTATGCCGCGGAAGCCAACATCGACCTCACGCCCTATCCCAACGTCTCCGCCTGGAAGAAGCGCTTCGAGGCGCTGCCGGGCTTTGGTGCACCAGACCAGGTGCTGCCGATGGAGAGCAGGCTCCTCTGACGTGACGCGGGACCATCGTGCCCGGGCCGGCTGACAGTTTCACTGCATCGCAGGGCGAGCAGGCGGAGAATGCGCCGCGCAAGAAGCGCCGCGCCACCGGTGCTGTCGAATGCAGGCTCGGTGTGCTGCTCGGTCTCCTCGGGCTTGTCCTGTCGCGCGCCGGCCAGCTGTGGATCGGCTTCGATGTGTTCTCGCATTTCACGCTGCACTTCGCGCTGATGACGGCGGCCTTCGCCATCGGCATGCTGCTGCCGCGCGGCAAGCTGTTCGCAGCACTGCTGCTGCTGCTGGGCGGCGTGGTGGCGATCGGCGCCTGGCCCCACATCGCCAGCCGCAGCCCCGCCGTGCTGGGCGAGGCCAAGGCGGGCGAGCGGGCGCTGAGCGTTGCGAGCTTCAACACGCTCTGGGTCAACGAGGATGCAGCGCGGGTGAAGGCCGAGATCGAGCGGCTCGACGCCGACATCGTGACGCTGATCGAGATGAGCCCCGCCAAGCGGCCGATCCTGGCGGCACTCAGGGCGCGCTATCCCTATCAGGCGGACTGCTTCCAGTTCGACTATTGCCGGCTGGCGATCCTGTCCAAGCGCCCGATCCTCGAGAGCCAGTCGCGCGCGCCCTGGGACGGGCCGCCCTTCATCCTCGCGAGGCTCGGCGCGGCCGATGGTGGGCTCACCGTCATCGGCGTCCACACCCTTCGCTTTCCGCATTCACGCGCCCAGTTCCGCCAGGCGGTGGCCCTGTCGCGCATGCTGGAGAAGCTGCCGGGCCACAAGCTGGTGATGGGCGACTTCAATGCCACCCCATACTCCCGGATCCTCGGGGTGATCGAGGCCGGGGCCAATCTGCGGCGCGTCACCTTCCTGCCTTCCTGGCCGGCGACGCTGAACCTGCCGCAGATCGCCATCGACCACATCTTCCTGTCGCGCGCCGTGAGGCTGATCGAGGCGGCGCGCATCGGGGAGGCCGCGGGATCGGACCACTATCCGATCGCGGCGCGCATCGCCGTTCCGCTGACACCGTAAAGACCGCGTTCACCCTGTTCCTTTACCGGCCATTGGCCATCGCCAGGCATGATGGGAGGCGCGGATGGACGCGGAGGAGGCGAGAGCCATGGAAGCTGTATCGATCGAGGTGGCCCGCGCGGCCGAGCGCGCACCCTATGCCGCCAGCGCGGAAGAGCTGTTCCAGCTTGGCATCATGTATTCGCTGGGCGTCGATGGCGCGCCCGACCTCGTCGCCGCGCAGACGTGGCTCAACCTCGCGGCGATGAAGGGCAGCGTTCCCGCCCGCATCTGCCGGCGCGAACTCGCCGGCGAAATGACCATCGAACAGATCGCGGAGGCCCAGCACAGGGCCAGCAAGTGGATCGTTCCGCACGCATGAAAAAGGCCGGTTGCCCGGCCCTGATCGCCACTCAGTAATCGAGGAAGTCGGGATCCGGACTGCGCGGATTGGGCGAATAGTGGTTCAGCCGCGTCTCGAACTGCTGTTCGCGCAGGTCGCGCGTGTAGTTCTCAGTCTGATAGATATCCACCTGGGTGTTGATGCGGTCCTGCTCGCTGCCGATCGGCGGCACCTCGTTCTCGCCCGGCGCATAGTTCTGGCCGAGCGGAATGAAATTCTCCACCGCCTGGGCCGGCAGGGTGGAGAGCGCGAGAACGGCACATCCGAGAATCAGGAAACGCATGATCAACTCCAGTCGCGAAGTCACTATAGAACACGGCCACGGTTAAGGCACCAATAATCGCCGCCACCATGGAAAACGGCCCCGCGCGGGGGCCGTTCCCTTGTGTCATATGCCGAAGGAGATGCAATCAGTCGTTGAAGCCGACCTCATCGACGAGCTTCGCCGCGGCGGGCTCGAACTTCGCCACTTCGGCGACGTTCAGCGTGTCGGGCGTGAAGCTGCCCCAGGACTGGACGATCGGGTCCGCCTTCACGGCGGGGTTCACCGGATACTCGAAATTGGCGTTGGCATAGAGCTGCTGTGCCTCGTCGCTTGCCAGGAATTCCATGAGCTTCAGGGCGTTGTCCTTGTTGGGGGAACTGGCCGTCAGCAGCATGCCTGAGATGTTCACGTGGGTGCCGAACTCGGGCGAGGCGGGGAACACGATCTTCACCGCCTTGGCCCATTCCTTCTGCTCCGGCTCCTCCTCGTTGGTGAGCATCTTGCCCATGTAATAGGTGTTGGCGAGGGCCAGGTCGCACTCGCCCGCGAAGACGCTCTTGGCCTGGGCGCGGTCGTTGCCGGAAGGCCTGATCGCCAGGTTGGCCTTGACACCCTTAAGCCAATCGCGCGTCCAGTCCTCGCCCTTGTGGGCGATCATCGCGGCGAAGAGGCCGAGATTGTAGGGGTGGTTGCCGGGGCGCATGCAGACCTTGCCCTTCCACTTGGGATCGGCCAGCTCCTCATAGCTGATGGCGGTGATGGGCGCGCGCTCGGTCGAGGCATAGATCACCCGGGCGCGCATGGTGAGGCCGAACCACTGGTTCTTCTCGTCGCGCAGATTGGCGGGAACCTTGTCGAGGATCACAGGGGAGGTGACGGGCTGGGCGAGGCCGCGCTCGGCAGCCTCGACGAGGCGGCCCACATCGGCGGTGAGCAGGAGATCGGCCGGGCTGTTGGTGCCTTCCTGGGCGAGGCGCTCCACGAGGCCGTTCTCGGCGAAGACGGCCCGGACCTGGATCCCGGTCTTGGCCGTGAAGGCGTCGAACAGCGGCGTGATGAGGGAGGGCTGGCGGTAGGTGTAGACATTCACCTCGCCATTGGCCTGCGCGGGGGCAGCAGCTACGCCAGAGAGAAAAAGGCTGAGGCACAGGCCGGCTGCGGCGCGGCGGGAGAGCAACATGGGGGGAACTCCTCTGGAAAATCAATGTCGCGAGGCCTCTATGCCGCAGGCCCGGGCGGGCGTCAACAAAAACCGACTAAATTACTCGGAATTAGAATCTCTCTAAACTGGAAGCTTGGAGAAACTCCGTCTATCGTGGCGGCCGGAACGCAGGCGGCGATGACGAGGTGAGACATGGCCTTCGAGGAACTGAAAGCGCAGATCGGCCTCCTGCTCGGCGAGATGAACGAGCAACCCGAGGATTTGCATGAACTCTATCTGCAGATTCACCAGGAGCTGAACCAGATGCGGGCCACCGGCATGGCACTTCCAGCCGACCTGCTGGCACTCGAGGCGCGGCTCCTCGAGGAGTTCCCGGAGCCACCCCCGCCCAAGGCCTGAACCCGCCACGGCAGGCTTGCATCGCCCGCCAATTCGCGGCAAAGGCGCCCGCAGCAGGAGACGTGGCCGAGTGGCTGAAGGCAACGGTTTGCTAAATCGTCATACGCTGTCAAGGCGTATCGAGGGTTCGAATCCCTCCGTCTCCGCCACTTTACAAGTTCAAACTCCCACACAGCCCGCATGAGCGTCGAAATTCCTTTTGGTTTCAAAAGGGTTTGGCAGAGGCGACCGTACTTCTGAGACTTTGTCTAATCTGAAAATCGGTCTCAGAAGGCCTTCCGTCTCATTCCGACCGAACTTCAGTGAATTTGGTACGGTCAGAAAATGTCTTTGCATGTCAGACGCTTAAAAATTCTGCGGGAACGTACTGTTTGAAATGTTCGTCTCGCCCTCGGTTTCAAAGAAACTGGTGGTGGGCATAGTGGCACGCGATTGTGCGGTATGCAGACCCGTTGCTTAAGCCGACTCAGTCACGTTAGGTAACAATGAGTGGTCGAAACCCAACTGGCCTTTCGAGGCAGGAGAAATGTCGGACCCGACCTGTGATTGTTGGAGCGAGGACTTTGGTATGACCAAGACGCCCAGTGACAAGTTTTCTGCCGGCGAGCAGGGTTTGGGATACATCTATCAAGCACGTCTAGCCTTACTTCGTCTGCTCCAATTGCCGGAGGACACTGCTATCTTTCTGGAAAAGGACGATGACCTCGATTTCATAGATGGGGAACGCGGCAGGACGTTGGCCTCGCTCAAACACAAGGCGATCGGTGATAAGCTGACAGACCTGTCAACCGATTTCTGGAAGTCTGTCAATATATGGCTGGCACGGTATAAGCGAGACGGTCGCGCCGCATCGAATCTGCAGTTTTTTCTGTTCACGACCGGTACGGTATCTGAAGACTCATTCCTTGCGCGTCTTCTCCCCGACAAACCCGTCGCTTCCGGCCACGTGGCAACACTGAGCGAACTGGCCAATGCTGCGCTCTCCAAATCAAAATCGGCGCTCATTGGGCCTATCGCGACGACGTTCAACGAACTGAGTGAGCCCGAGAAGCAGGACTTTTTCGAGCGCATCCAGATATTTGATGGCAGCCCCCGCATCACTGACATCCCAGCCACCATCAGGGATAAGCACATGCGAAGCATTCGCCGCGAATTCCGCGAATTTGTCTTCGAGCGGCTGGAAGGCTGGTGGACCGATGCCGTGATCGAGCAGTTGACCGGCGCTAAGACAGAAGGAATATTCGGTTACGAAGTCTCGGACAAGCTCTCTGCTTTTGCCGAGGAATACAAAGCTGACAACCTGCCGATCACCTTCCGCGGAAAGATGCCTTCCGAGGAGATTGACACCGATGCCGATCCGAGGCTGTTCGTGGCGCAGCTTCGCGAGATCGGCATCTCCTCGAACCGGATCAGGAATGCCATTCTTGACTATTATCGGGCGTTCGAACAGCGGTCGGCTTGGGCGCGCGAAAACCTACTCGTGTCGGGAGAGGTCGAGGAGTACGAAGATCGCCTCGTCGAGGAATGGAATCGCTACAAGGATGTCATTTTCGAGAGACTTAAGGGAAGCACCGCTGAAGAAGCGCTGCGCGAAGCTGGCACCACTCTCTTTACCTGGGCAGAATTTGAGACTGGGAAGATCGAATCCCTTCGCATCCGCGCGAGGGTGGCCGAGCCCTATGTCCTTCGAGGAAGCTTCCACATTCTAGCTGATGCAAGGCCTGAACCTAGGGTCTATTGGCATCCCAAGTTCATCGATCGTCTCTGCAAGGTGCTGGAGGTGGCCTAGTGAAACGATGGGACCAGCGCCCCTTTGAGATTCGAAACTTATTCAACCCTGCGTTCTGCGGACTGGTCCTATTCCGCGCTTTGCACGGCTACGAAGAAGAAGACTCGCGCGGCATGCCCTTTTCTCTGTCGCTGCTTGTGCTGCCCTTGTGCTTGCACAAGGATTCACGCGAGGTGATTGCCGGTAGTCCACGCAGTTACCTGCTCAAGACCGTTGAGAAAAACCAGCAAATCATGGTGGGCTTCGCGGGTCGGATCACGCAGATGCTGCCCTACACCTTCGAGGGGTTCGGTCTGCTGATGGAAAGGGGATGTATCGCTGTCGAGGAGGGCGGTCGTATCCAGACGGTGTCTAAGAAGGTACGCAAGGCAGTTGATGGAACTGGGACCGCCGAGACCGTCGCTTGCCAGAAATTGGCGCGTATAGTCGGTAGGGAATTCGCACGCATCGCTGACCGGGCGACCGTTTACACGACGTTTGGGATTCGGCCATGAAGATTAAATCTATCCACATCTACAGCCATGACGGCCAGCGCCGTGATCTGCGGTTCAAGGTAGACGGCTTAAACGTTATCACCGGTCGCTCATCCACCGGAAAGTCCGCTCTCTCCGAGATTATCGAATACTGCATGGGACGATCCTCGTTCAACGTCCCCGAAGGCGTCATTCGTGACAAGGTCGCTTGGTTCGCCGTGATCTACCAGTTTGAGAAAGAGCAGGTGCTGGTCGCTAAGCCGACCCCATCCGGTGGTGGTGCCAGTTGCAGCACGGCCATGCTTCGAAGGGGCACCGAATTGCAGGTACCCGAGTTCAAGGATCTGGTGGTCAATACCGACGACGACAGCATCGTCGAACTGCTGTCGCGCCTGCTTGGTATTCCAGAAAACCGTACCGAAGTTGCGCTCGAACACAGTCGCAACAGCTATGACGCCAACATCAAGCACACGTTCTACTACCTGTTCCAGAAGCAGGGACTGGTCGCCAACAAGGATCAACTTTTCTACCGTCAGAACGAGCAATTCCAACCTCAGACGATACGCGACACGCTGCCAATTTTGCTCGGAGTCTCCTCCCACGACCGCTACGAGCTGGAATATACGCTGCGCCTGGCGCAGCGGGATCTGCGGATCAGCAACAAAAAGCTGGAGCAGGCGCGGGGTGCTGTCGATACGTCGCATGAGCAGGCGATTGGTCTCTACTCGGAGGCCAAGACGGTCGGAGTCATCGGCAACACCGACGAGAGTCCAAATGCAGGTGGGATCATCGAAGCATTGAGGGTTGCTCTGTTGTGGAAGCCCGAAACGGTGCCGGACGATGACAACAGCCGTGTTTCTCTTTTGGAAGACGAGTTGGCTCGGTTGCGCCAGAGCCGGCGAGACACCCAGACCCGGATCGATGCAGCGCGACAGTTTGCCAAGCGGACCGGCGGCTACGAGAACGAGGCCGCCGAACAGATAGACAGGCTGGCCTCGATCAGGGCACTGCCGAGGAACCCCGAAAGCGGCGAGTGGCAATGGCCGTTCAGCGAGCGGAACTTGGCACTAGATTCCCCGCTCGCAGTTGTCCTGCTCAACGAGCTCGAATCACTCGATAAGGAATTGCGCATTGCCACGGGTCAGCGCCCAAAGCTCGAAGCCTATTTGTCTGAACTGATGGGTAAGGCAAACGAACACTCGGACGATATCAAACGGAAGGAAGCGGAGCTCTCTGCAGCGATCTCTGCCAATGAGGTCATCGCCCAGATGGGTACACGCAACAATGCGGCCGCACGCGTGGTGGGCCGCATCAGCCTGTTCTTGGAAACGCTCCTCCCGGACGAGGATCTTGCCAAACTAGAAGCGGAGAATCGTCGTCTAAACAACAGGGTCAAACAGCTTGAGCAGCAG
>JADCDC010000325.1 GCA_020252385.1 Aestuariivirga sp. | reverse complement strand
CTTGCAAGCTCGGCGTCAGAAGCAAGGGATGCACCGGGGGCCAGTTCACGGTCGATCCAGCCGGACAGGGCGCTCCTTGCGAAGAGGCGCCGCGCAAACCGGATCCCCTCGATCATCACGCGCAGGTCATAACCGTCCTGGTCCGTGAAATATCCGGCATCGATCAGGGGTTCGGCCTCCGGCTCGCGTGAGCGAAGCCGGACGGAGCCCTCACTTCTTGCACGGTTCACGGTCATGTAGGCCGTGAAGCCATGGGGAGCGGAAGGATATCCGGACTGTGCTGTCTGCTGCTCGAAGAGTTCCGGACCGAGTTGCAGTTCAATATCGGGCCATGGAGCGTTTGGGTTCTCGACCTTGGCGAAGAGGACGCCGGAGTAGTTCCAGAGAGGATCCCTTTCGATCGCGCGGCCCGACGCGGCGTTGATGCAGGCTGCCGGATGGTCGAGCAGGTGGCGGCCGACCTGTGGCAGGTCATGACGGGGAGCGATGCCGAGGGTCCGCAGTTCTGCCGCCGGTCCTATGCCGGACAGCATCAACACGCGAGGCGTATCCAGCGCGCCGCATGACAGTATGACTTCCTTCCTGGCCGAGATCACGCCGCGCGGGGTCAGCACGCCAGAAACCAGCCTGTCCTCGCTGAACATCAGCTGGCTGACAGGTGTTTCGGTGAAGATCGACAGATTGGGTGGGGGTGCGGACCTGGGTGACAGGAAGACCTCCGCGGTGCTTTCTCGGGCCACACCGCGCTTGCTCATCCGGTAACTTCCCCAGCCTTCCGCAAAGGCCTTTGAGAAGTCGACCGTCGGCACGCCCATCTCCTGCGCTGCTGCCGCCAGGGCCTCATGTGCTGGGCCGCTGGGTTGAACTGTCTCGATTCTGATGCGGTTCTCCAACGCCTCGAAATGGGGCCATACCGTCTCCGGCCCCCAGCCCGTCGCACCCGCCTCGGTCCACGCCGAGAAATCCGAGGCGGGCGGACGAAACCAGATGCACGTGTTCTGCGATGTAGAACCACCCAGCATACGGGCGACCGGATAGCGGAACCGGCCGTTGCCGTTTCGCGGCTGAAGGATGGGGAGCAATCGGGCGAGAGTGCTGTTCTTGACCTCGTTGAAACGGCGGAAATCACGCACGTCGTCGCGGGTCAGGACGTCGGGACCCGCCTCGAGCAACGCCACGCTCGCAGAGGAAAGCTCTGCCAGCCGGCGCGCCGCCACGGCGCCCGCTGCTCCCCCTCCCACGACCACATAGTCGAATTCCATGCTCATCTGCGTTCAGCTTGGTTCTTCCGGCCTGCGGTGGAGGCCTTCGCGCTGCTGACGATAGAAGCGTGTCGGCTGGCCCGTGCGGGCGGTCAGTCCGCCATCGGCGACGAGTGCTGCGCCGGTGATGAAGGATGCCTGGTCGGATGCAAGGAACAGGATTGCTTCGGCGAGCTCGGAAGCCTTGCCGATTCGTCCGAGCGCACAGGACTCGTTGTATTCGCGCAATTCATCCGCGGAGATGGTTGCCAGCATGCGTTCGGATGCCACGGGTCCGGGGCAGATGGCGTTGACGCGAATCCCATACCCGCCTTCCTCCCAGGCAAGCGACTGCGTGAGGGAGATGATCGCGGCCTTGGCCGCGTTGTAGGGCGCCCATTCAGGATCGCCGCGCAAGCCGGATATCGATGCCATGGTAACGATGCTGCCGCCTCGCCTGCGCATTGCGGGGATGACTGCTTGGCAAGCGACAAGCGTGCTCCGCAGGTTAAGCGCATATAGCCGGTCCCAAACCGCGAGGTCGATTTCGGCGGTGAGACCTGAAGCGCTGCCGCCGGCGATATTGATCAGGCTGTCGACCTTGCCCCCCGTCCGGTCCAGGACGGACGCTATGGCGTTCTTGAGTTCTGTCTCGTTCATCACGTCCGCGCGCAGCGCTTCGACCTGCGCACTTGGCGTTGAGAGGTCGCGGGCGAGTTGGACGGCCATCTCGTATTTCACGTCCAGGATGAACAGGCGCGCACCTTCGGATGCGAGCTGAACGCTGCAGGCGCGCCCCATGCCATCGGCGCCGCCCGATACGATCACCACCTTGTCCTTGAAGCGCGGATACGAAGCCATTTCACTCCTTCCCGACCGGAGAGAGCGGCGCGTTCTCTGGCGCCGTTCCTTACTCTTGAACAACTCCGTCCTTGTGCCGCTGCGCGCCTGATCGGGAGATCAGGCGGTGCTCGGCATCACCGCCGCGGGGCGCCTCTGGCGCCCGGCACAAGGCTTTAGTTTTTCTAAATAGTGGAACACTATCATAAATCTTGACACCAAAACAGGGTGGATGCAAGCCTTGTTTCATCAGAAAACCGGGTGGAGCCCCCTCGGAGCCTTGGTGGAGATTACCGTGCAGGCCATGAACAGCAGGCAGGACGAACGCTTCATCCGCACCGAGCTCGCCAGCGTCACCGGCCAGCCGCCCTATGTTTCGACGCCCATTCGTTCCAGGGGCGGTCTCAAGAGGACGGCCTTCTTTCCGACCGTGGGAGGGATTGCGGCGAGCTTCAAGCTGCACAATACTTATCTGAAGCCTGATTACTTCACCGACCCGGTCGAGGAGTACTGGGCAATCAGGCGGACGGCGGGCCTTCTCGATGTTACGGGGGAAGAGGTCATCGCCGTCAGCGGCCCGGAGGCCGAGGCACTGCTCGACAGCCTGATGCCGCGCGATGTGCGCAAGATGAAGGACGGGCACAGCTACTACTCCGTGCTCCTTCACGATCATGGCGGAATTGTCGAGGACGGCATCCTCGTTCGCTTCGACCGGAACTCCTTCTGGTGGATCGGAGGCCCCGGAAGTTCGGAGGAGTGGCTTTATGCCAATGCTGTTTCACGCGACGTGAGCATCGAAAGCTTCAATGACCGTCTTCACGTCGCGAGTCTGCAGGGACCGCTCTCGCGTGACATCCTGCAGGGGGTCTGCGAGGCTGATCTGGCGCCCGTTCCATTCTTCGGCATGCTGCGCGCCAGGGTTTGCGGAGTGCCTGTCACCATCACGAGAACCGGCTACACCGCCGAACTCGGCTATGACATCTATGTCGATGTGGCTCAGGGTGCCGAATTCTTCGCAGGTCTCTGGGATGCCGTCAGGAAAGCTGGAGGCGCCCTGTGCGGCAGCAGGACGCTGGGCATCAGGCGCGTCGAGGCGGCAATCCTGAACTTTGGGCAGGATTTCGACTGGCAGCATACGCCGGTCGAAATCGGACTCGGCTGGATGATCTCGGATTCGAAGGCGCCGTATCGCGCCCAGAAGGCGTTGCAGGCCGCCAAGGCGCGTCCCCCCAGGCAGAAGCTCGCGGGTCTGCGGCTTGAAGGCCGTGAGGTTCCGCTGATCGGCGACCGTGTGTTCGTCAGCGGCGCGGCCCGCGGGATCATCACCTCCGCGACCGGTTCTCCCGCGCTCGACTGCCCAATCGCGATCTGCTGGCTTGATAGCGAGGTCGCTGCCCCAGGCACCAGGGTCGAGGTCGATCTCGGCGGGCGACCCGCTGCTGCAACGGTGGTCGACATGCCGTTCCTCGATCCCGAAAGAAAGCTCGCAAGAGCTTAGTGGCTGGCGGTGGGTCGAAGTCAGCTGACCGTCCCGTGCTCGCCAAATCCCTCGATCTGGAATGACTGAGCTGTGTCCGCCCGCATCGACGGCCTGTCAAAGCGGAAAAGCGAGACGTCCTCCGAGGCTCTGCCCGTCTTCAGCAGTTCGCCCAGTGTCTTGCCGATCACCGAGGCGAACTTGAAGGCATGCGTGGCGCCCACGGCGCAGACGACGCCAGGATGCCCCGGGACGGTGTCCAGCACGAAGTCGGCATCGGGCGTGTGGGTGAGCAGGCAGGTCCTGCTGTAAAGGACGGGGCCATGCGCCCGGGGGATGTGGCGCTCCAGGAAGGCGCTCACATCCCGTTCGTTTCCTCCGTCGGGGATGAAGCTGCGCCTGTCGGGGTCGACGGGCGCGAAGCGGTCCCTCGCAGCCTTGACGCCATTGGCGCCATAGACCGGAAAGCCATAGAAATTGTCGAGGATCATCCAGATCCAGACAGGAAACCGGCCCGGCGCGAATTCCTCGAGATGCGGGCTGGCGAAGTAAGTGACCTGCTCCTGGGTCACCCGCAGAGGCAGGCGGATGCCGAGGTGCTTCAGCGCGTCGTTGGTCCAGGGGCCGGCAGCTATCACGAGTTTGCCCGCTTCGTACTCACGTCCGCCGGCCGTGACACGGTAGCCGGAGCCATTCTGCCGAATGGCAGTTACCGGCATGTTTCCAAGCAGCGTTGCGCCATTGCGCCGTGCCATGCGGCGGTGGGCTGCATTGGCTCTCGATGCCGCCACGAGACCGCCGTCCGGCTGATAGACGGCATGTATGTCGTCCGTGAAGCGGAACTGAGGAAATCGCCGGCGGATGTCGTTGGCATCGAGTCTCTCGAAGGGTACACCGCATGCCGCCATGCTGGTATTGTAGCTTTCTTCAGAAAGGGTGGTCTCGGCTGGCCAGAAATTCACTTCGCCAGTCTTGATGACGAACTGGTCTCCGGCATCCTCCTCCATCTCCGTCCATGTACGGTAGGAGGCTTGCGCAAATCGTACATACTGTGTGTTGTGATAGGTGAGCCGGATGATGCGCGAATGATCTGCGGACTCACCTCGCTCATGACCGAGTTCGAACCTCTCGATCCCCAGGACCTCCCGCCCAGCCTCCCGCGAGAGCCAGTATGCGGCCGCACTGCCGAGGCCGCCGAGCCCGATGACGATATAGTCAAAGCTGTTCCTGGCCTGCGTCATCTCTCCTCTACGAAACCACGTCGCCTCAGGCTTCGTTGCGAGCCTCTAAGAGCATCGTGCGAGCAAGTGGAATCACTTGCGATGCGCAAGATGCTCCAGATTAGTTTGCCGGCGCAACTTTTCGCCCTCAAGTGCGAATGCACTTGAGGGCCCGTTGCGCTAGGACCTCTTCTTCGACTGCCTCTGCGGAGCCTTGGGCATTCCGGCCGGTGCGGCTTCCTGTCCGATCGGCGCATTCCGGAAGCCAAGCGCGGTCTCGATGGCCTCGCCAGCGGCAAGCAGCGCAGATACGTATTTCTCGACGCCCCCCTGCCGCACCCGTTCCTCGGGGCCCGCCACGCCGATCGCCGCGATGGCCCGTTCCGAGGGACTGAGTATCGCGCGGCCGAAACCCAAGACGCCCTCGCGCCATTCGCCGTTGGTCATCGAGTAGCCCTGCTCGCGTATGGTCGCGAGTTGCCGGCGCAGCATGGCGGCCGAAGAGACCGTATGGCGGGTGAAGCGCTGCATGTTCGCACTGGCGGCGCTTATGGTGTCTTCCGGTGCATAGGCAAGCATCGCCTTTCCGGTTGCCGAGCAATAGGCCGGCGCG
>JADCDC010000324.1 GCA_020252385.1 Aestuariivirga sp. | reverse complement strand
GCCGATAGATGATAGCGTGGCCCTCGAACCGGGGGGCGGGACGATGGCGGCACGGGATTTCAGGAGCGAGCTGGTGGGGTCCTTCTCCGAGGGTTCCAACGGCAACCCCACGGTGGCCATGATCGAGGCCGCCTTCCGGCACCACGGGCTCAACTGGCGCTATGTGAACTGCGAGGTGCCGCCGGAGAAGCTGGCGGATGCCGTAAAGGGCGCACGCGCCATGGGCTGGCGGGGCTTCAACCTGTCGATTCCCCACAAGGTGACGGTGATCGGCCACCTCGACGGGTTGGGCGAGAGTGCGGCCATCATGGGGGCCGTCAACTGCGTGGTGAACCGGGAAGGGAAGCTGATCGGCGAGAACACAGATGGAAAGGGCTTCCTGAAGTCGCTGATGGATGTGGTGGATCCCAATGGCAAGTCTATCGTCATGTTCGGTGCAGGCGGTGCGGCCCGCGCCATCGGCGTCGAGCTGGCGCTGGCAGGGGCGAAATCCCTGACGGTGGTCAACCGCTCACGTGAGCGGGGAGAGCCGCTGGTCAAGCTCCTCAGCGAGAAGACCAGGACACCGGCCAGCCTCACGGTCTGGCCTGCCGCCTATGCCATACCCGTTGGCACGGACATCGTGGTGAACGCCACATCGATTGGCCTTGGCAATGGAAACCAGCCGCTCGACATCGACGTCGCCTCGCTGAAGCCGGGCATGGTGGTGGCGGATGTGATCGTCGATCCGCCGGACACCCGATTCCTGCGGGACGCCCGGGCGCAGGGCTGCACGGTGATCGACGGGCTGGGCATGCTGATCAACCAGGGGGTGATCGGCGTCAAATACTGGACAGGGGTGGATGCCGACCCTGGGGTGATGCGGACGGAACTGGAGGCGATCTTTTCAGCCTAGCGCCGTCATGCCAGCGAAAGCTGGCATCCCGCTTGGGGCCGCCGAAGCGGGACCCCAGCCTTCGCTGGGGTGACGGCAGCCTTGAAAGCCTACACCGCGTGGATCATCACCTTGCCCTCGACCGACTTCGGCGGCCGGAACTTCATGCCGGCGGCGTTCTTGGCCAGCCAGTTGCGGGCCACCATGGTGCTCTTGCTGTTGACGCCCTTGGTCTTGCCGACCGTGATGGAGATGCCCCCATCCTCCGTCTTGATCATCGAATAGCTGACGAAACCGTTGATCTTGCGGAATTCCGCTTCGATCTCAGCCTTGTGCTTTGTGAGCATGGCGAAAAGCTCGACTGCGCCCTTGCCGCTGTAGGTCCGGATGATTGCATGCATGGTGTGACGTCCCGATTTGAGGTTGCTGTCCTTCACTGCACGTCGGCGCCGGCCCGCAGGCGGGCGCAACCTCACAGTACATGCGCCGCGACAGGACACAACCGATTATGCAAAGCTTCTCACCGACGGCGACCGGGCGGTGCGGCATTTGACTCCGCAGGGCTTTTCCCCTATGCCCCGCTCCATCACACGACGGCTTGAACGTCTTCAGGCGGTCTCACACATGGGGTTTTGACATTCCCGGGGGGTGAGGCGGCCAACATCCGGCAGCGAGTTTCGCCTCCGGGTGCAAAATGCGTTATGGCCGAAGGACATGGAACATGTTTGACACCCTAAGCGACCGCCTTTCAGGCATCCTCGACAAGATCACCGGCCGCGGAGCCCTTTCCGAGGCCGATGTCGAGGAGGCGCTGCGCGAGGTGCGCCGGGCGCTGCTCGAGGCGGACGTGGCGCTCGAGGTGGTCCGCTCCTTTACCGACAAGGTGCGCGAGAAGGCGGTGGGTGCGGAGATCGTCAAGTCGGTGAAGCCCGGCCAGATGGTGGTCAAGATCGTCCATGACGCCATGGTCGAGACGCTGGGCGGGGCCGAGGGCACGGCCCTGAACCTCCGCGCCTCGCCGCCCGTCGCCATCCTGATGGTGGGCCTGCAGGGTTCCGGCAAGACCACGACGACCGCCAAGATCGCCAAGCGCCTGACCGAGCGTGACAAGCGCCGCGTGCTGATGGCCTCGCTCGACACGAGGCGCCCCGCCGCGCAGGAACAGCTCGCCATTCTGGGCCGCCAGGTCAAGGTCGATACGCTGGCGATCGTCCCGGGCCAGCAGCCCGTCGAGATCGCGAAGCGCGCCATGTCGGAAGCGCGCAAGGGCGGCTATGACGTCGTCATGCTCGACACGGCGGGCCGCCTTGCCATCGACGAGGAACTCCTCGCCGAGGCCGCCCAGGTGCGCGACATCGTGAAGCCCAACGAGACGCTTCTTGTTGCGGATGCATTGACTGGCCAGGACGCCGTCAACCTGGCGCGCTCCTTCAACGAGAAGATCGGCGTCTCGGGCATCGTGCTGACCCGTATCGATGGCGATGGCCGCGGCGGTGCCGCACTTTCGATGCGCCAGGTGACGGGCAAGCCCATCAAGCTGATGGGCACGGGCGAAAAGCTCGACGGGCTGGAGGACTTCCACCCCGAGCGCATCGCCGGCCGCATCCTCGGCATGGGCGACGTCGTCTCGCTGGTCGAGAAGGCCGCCCTCAACATCGACCAGGAGAAGGCCCGGAAGATCGCCGAGCGCATGAAGAAGGGCGCCTTCGATCTCGATGACCTCGCCGACCAGCTGAAGCAGCTGCAGAAGCTGGGCGGCATGGGCGGCGTGATGAACCTGCTGCCCGGCATGGGCAAGATCAAGAAGCAGATGGAAGGCCTCGACCTCGACAACAAGGTGCTGAAGCGCCAGATGGCCATCATCGGCTCGATGACGCCTTACGAGCGCCGGAACCCCAAGGCGATGGACGCCAAGCGCAAGAAGCGCGTGGCCGCGGGCTCCGGCACCAAGGTCGAGGAGGTGAACCGCCTGCTCAAGATGCACCTGCAGATGGCCGGCATGATGAAGCAGATGGGCCAGGGCAAGGGCATGTTCGGCAAGATGTTCGGCGGCAAGGGAGCACCCGACGCGGCGGAGCTCGAGAGGATGCAGGCGGAGCTTGCCAACCTCGATCCCAACGCGCTGCCCGAGGACGTGAAGGAAATGATGAAGGGCGCGCCATCGCCGCAGCTGCCGGGGCTTCCCGGCCTCGGTGGCGCAAAGCTTCCGGGGCTCGGCGGTCTGCCGGGGCTTGGTGGCGGGTCGCCCTTCAAGGGATTGCCGGGTTTCCCGGGCAAGAAGAAGTAACGCAATCAGTACACGGAACTTTAAAGGAGAAAGACCATGGCCGTGAAGATGAGGCTTGCGCGTGCAGGCTCGAAGAAGCGCCCCTACTACCATATCGTGATCGCCGACGCGGCTGCCCCGCGTGACGGCAAGTTCATCGACGTGGTCGGCGCCTTCAACCCGATGCTCAAGAAGGACGATGCCAACCGCGTGAAGCTCGACAGCGAGAAGGCCGCGGCCTGGCTGAAGAAGGGCGCCCAGCCCACCGACCGCGTGCTGCGCTTCCTCGACAAGGCGGGCCTTGCCAAGCGCGAAGCCCGCAACAACCCGCAGAAGGCCCTGCCCGGCAAGAAGCGCCAGGAGCGCGAGAAGGCGGCGGCTGCGGCGGCCGCGGCGAACGGCTAAGGCCCGCGCCACACCCCTTCGTCCCCCTCGCCCCCACGCATGTGGGGGAGAGGGAGGGG
>JADCDC010000323.1 GCA_020252385.1 Aestuariivirga sp. | reverse complement strand
GACCGACAGGCCTTCCTCGAGGGCCATCTCTCGCCCGTCTATTTCGGCTCGGCGCTCAAGAACTTCGGCGTGCGCGACCTGTTGCAGGCACTCATCGCCTATGCGCCGCCGCCGCGTGACCAGCAGGCCTCCTCGCGCGTCGTCCATGCGGTGGAGCCGAAGATGACCGGCATCGTCTTCAAGATCCAGGCCAACATGGATCCCAACCACCGGGACCGCATCGCCTTCATGCGCCTTGCCTCCGGCAAGCTGACGCGCGGCATGAAGGTCAAGCTCGTGCGCACGGGGAAGACGGTGGCGCTGACCGCACCGCAGTTCTTCTTCGCCCAGGACCGCTCGATCGCGGATGAGGCCTATGCGGGCGACGTCGTCGGCATCCCGAACCACGGACTGCTCCGCATCGGCGACACGCTGACGGAGGGCGAGGATATCGTGTTCACCGGCGTTCCGAGCTTCGCGCCCGAGATCCTGAGGCGCGTCAAGCTCGGTGACCCGATGAAGGCCAAGAAGCTCCGCGAGGCGCTGCAGCAGCTGGCGGAGGAGGGCGTCGTCCAGCTCTTCATCCCGGCCGATGGCTCGCCCGCCATCGTCGGCGTCGTCGGCGCCCTGCAGCTCGACGTGCTGGCGGACCGGCTTGCCAACGAGTATGGCGTGCCGGTCAGCTTCGAGCCGGCGCGCTATGAGGTGATGCGCTGGATCTCCAGCGAGGACGCGAAGAAGCTCGACGAATTCATCACCGCCAACCGCTTCTCGATCGCCCATGATCTTGACGGCGACCCCGTCTTCATGGCGCAATCGGCCTTCAGCCTGAACTACACGCTGGAACGCGCGCCGGAGATCAGGACCGCCGAGATCAAGGAAATGCACAAGGCCCAATGACCATCCTCGAGCCCTACCTGCCGGCGGATTTCGCACTGCCCCATGCGGTGGCGGTGGCGCTGATCTTCGGTCTCTGGGGCCTCTACACGCCGATCCTCAAGATCATCGGGCGCGGCTCGCTCAATTCGCAGCTGCACGCCGTCCGTCTGCGCTGGCTGCAGATGCACCAGGGCATTGACCGCGAGCACCGCGTGTTCGACGCGATCCTGCTCGGCCACATCTCGAACTCGGTGTCCTTCTTCGGCTCGGCGACACTGCTCGTGCTGGCGGGCCTCGTCGGCACGCTGGTCAACGTCAACAACCTCTACCGCATCACGCGCGATCTCAAGTTCATCGACCAGGGAATCTCGCAGGAGCTCTTCACGCTTTACTTCCTGCTCCTCACGCTGATCCTTGCGATGTGCTTCTTCGCCTTCACCTATGCGCTGCGCAAGATGGCCTATACCTTCGCCATGCTGGGCGGGCTTCAGGCAAGCCGTGCGGAATCGCCCGAGGCCAAGGTGATGGGAGAGCAGTCGGCGGTCGTCCTCACCGAGGCCGTGCGCTCGATCAACGCCGGCATCCGCGGCTTCTATTATGCGATCGCCGCGCTGTTCCTGTTCGCCGGCCCCTATGTGGCGATCGGGGCGACGCTGGTCATCACGGCACTGCTGTTCTATCGCCAGCTGTTCTCGCCCACCGCGGTGGCGATCGCGCGCTACGTCGATGTGCTGAAGAAAACCAAGGCCTAGGCCCGCTTCAGGTCCGGCGGCGTCGCCTCCTCCTTGAGCGCGGAGAGCACAGCCTCGAGACCCATCGGCGTCTGGTTCTGGGAGCCGAGGCGGCGGACGTTCACCGCCCGCTCGTCCATCTCGCGCTTTCCCACCACCAGGATCACCGGCACCTTGCCCACCGAGTGTTCGCGAACCTTGTAGTTGATCTTCTCGTTGCGGAGATCGGCCTCGGCGCGCAAGCCCTGCTTGCGCAGCAGGTCGCGCACCTCCAGCGCATAGGCGTCGCTATCGGAGGTGATGGTCGCCACCACCACCTGGGTAGGGGCGAGCCACAGCGGGAAGTGGCCCGCGAAATGCTCGATCAATATGCCGAGAAAGCGTTCCATCGAGCCGCAGATGGCGCGGTGGATCATCACCGGCACCTTCTTCTCGCCGTCCGCACCGATGTAGAAGGCGCCGAAGCGGTCGGGCAGGTTGAAGTCGACCTGCGTCGTGCCGCACTGCCAGTCGCGCCCGATCGCATCGCGCAGCACATATTCGAACTTGGGGCCGTAGAAGGCGCCCTCGCCGGGGTTCACCGCCGTCTTGATCTTGCCGCCGGAGTCCGCCGCGATCTGCTCCAGCACCTTGGACATGATGCTCTCGGCCCGGTCCCATGCCTCGTCAGAGCCCACGCGCTTTTCGGGCCTGGTCGAAAGCTTCACCACGATCTCCTCGAAGCCGAAATCCCGGTAGGTGGAGAGGATCAGTTCGTTGATCTTCAGGCACTCCTCCGCCATCTGGTCTTCGGTGCAGAAGATATGCGCATCGTCCTGGGTGAAGCCCCTCACGCGCATCAGCCCGTGCAGCGCGCCGGATGGTTCGTAGCGGTGAACGTTGCCGAATTCGGCAAGCCTGAGCGGCAGTTCGCGGTAGGACCGGAGTCCGTGCTTGAAGATCTGCACGTGGCCCGGGCAGTTCATCGGCTTGATGGCGAAGACCTGGTCGTCCTCCGTCGTGTCGCCGGCAGAGGTGGCGGCGAACATCGCCTCCTTGTACCAGCCCCAGTGGCCCGAGGTTTCCCACAGCGACTTGTCGAGAAGCTGCGGCGCGTTGACCTCCTGGTAGTCGAGCCTGGCGAGCCGCCGGCGCATATAGGCGATCAGCTGCTGGAACATGGTCCAGCCCTTGGCGTGCCAGAACACCACGCCGGGTCCCTCTTCCTGGAAGTGGAACAGGTCCATCTCGCGGCCGAGCTTGCGGTGGTCGCGCTTCTCGGCCTCCTCGAGTGCGGTGAGATAGGCCTTGAGGTCATCCTCCCTGGCCCATGCGGTGCCGTAGATGCGGGTCAGCATCGGGTTCTTCGAGTCACCCCGCCAATAGGCGCCCGCCACCTTCATCAGCTTGAAGGCGTTGCCGATCTTGCCGGTCGATGTCATGTGCGGCCCGCGGCACAGGTCGCTCCAGCCACCCTGGTCGTAGAACTTGATGTCCTGCCCTTCCGGGATCGCATCGACGAGTTCGACCTTGAACAACTCGCCCTTGTCGCGGAAGAAGGCCTTCGCCTCCTCCCGCGTCTTCGTGGTCTTGGTGAAGGGCCTGTCGCGCTGGATGATCTCGCGCATCTTCTTCTCGATCGCCGCGAAGTCCTCGGTGGTGAAGGGCTCGTTCCGGAAGAAGTCGTAGTAGAAGCCGTTCTCGATCACCGGGCCGATCGTCACCTGGGTGCCGGGGAAGAGTTCCTGCACCGCCTCCGCCAGCACATGCGCGCAGTCGTGCCGGATGAGTTCGAGCGCTTCCGGGTCCTCGCGCGTCAGGATGCGCAGCGTGGCATCGGTGGTGATCGGGTCGGCGAGATCGACGAGCGTGCCGTTCACGATGGCCGCCACGGCCTTTTTCTCGAGGGACTTGGAAATTGATGCTGCCACGTCGCGGGCGGAAACCCCGCGTTCGGCCTGGCGCGAGGCGCCATCGGGGAAGGTCACGGTGATCATGTCTGTCCTCCTGCTCACTCCCGCGCACACTGCGGGTAAGCGAAATCGATCATTTAGGTTTTGCTCGGCGGCTTTAGTGCCGGGGCTCTCCAGGGTCAAGCCTCGAGTTCGGGCATGAAGTTCCCTCTCTGATGGTAAGCCGGTGTTAACGTTAAGATTGTACCCTCCTCCATATAGATCACGCATCAACCGATGGAGGCCCCATGCGACGTCCAGTTTTCCGATCGACCCTTTTTGCCGCCGCCCTGGCCGGCGCAGTGCCAGCCTTGGCAGCCGATGACCTGCCGCCAGAATTCCGCACCTCGCACTTCGAAGTCTATGTCGGGGCCTTTGGCGCCTTCACCGCCGTCGGCAGCAGCTACAGCGAGATCGACCCGGCGGACCCTGACATCTCCCCCAGCGGTTCGCTCAACGGCAGTACCTCGGGCTTCGGCCTGCGCGGCGGTGCCGACTATGTGTCGAACGGCTGGCGCGTCGGCCTCGTCGGCGATTGGAGCCTCGGCGGCGAGGTTGAAAGCGAGGGCGGCGTCGCCCTCGACATGCCGAACCTCGGCACGCTGCGCGCCCGGGCCGGCATGGAGGTCGGCAACACGCTGCTCTATGTCACCGGCGGCTATGCCCAGGCCGAGATGGAGTTCGACATCAGCAATGAGGACCTGCTGGTCGATGGTTCCGAGAAGAAATGGACCTATGGCTGGACGCTGGGTGCGGGCGCCGACATCGACATCACCGAGTCGGTCACGCTGGGCGTGGAATATCTCTACGTCAACCTCAAGGACGTCGAGTACGATATCGCCGGAGAGACCGAGACCCTGAGTTTCGAGCAGAAGATGGACGCCATCCACACCTTCCGCCTCGGCGTGAACTACGCCTTCCAGATCTGAAACGCACAGCGGCGCGTGCCAAGATTCACGAGGGGCTCTCCGGAGCCCCTTTTTCCTGTGGCGGATCGGGCATTCGCCACACCGGGCCCTCATAGACCTCCGGCACGGGGTCGAAG
>JADCDC010000322.1 GCA_020252385.1 Aestuariivirga sp. | reverse complement strand
CCGAGACGACGGACATCGCCTCCTTGGAAAGGCCAAGGCCGCCATGCTCCTCCGGCAGGGTGAGGGCGAAGACGCCCAGGTCCGCGAGCTCCTGCACGATCTCCATCGGCACATAGGCATTGTCGAGATGCCACTGGTGGGCATGGGGCTGCACCTTCGTCTCGACGAAGCGGCGCATCGTCTCGCGCATTTCGGAGAGCGTCGGGTCAAGCCCCGAGGCGCCGAAATTGCCCTCGGCGATCCGCTCCACCAGCGCCTTGCGGGCTTCAGCCGTGTTGCCGCGCTCGATCAGCACCAGGTCATGAAGGCCGGCATATTCGCTGCGGGTGAGGCCCAGGTCGGCAAGGCGGACGAACTCCCCCTGGTTCATCGGGATGCCGCCCGCCACGTGGTTCAGGTACTCGCCGGCGGCGATCTGCAGGGTGAGGCGCTCCGTCTCGCCAAGCTGGCCTTCCGCGGCAACGCGGGTGGCGACATGGGCGAGTTCCCTGAGGGTGGCCGCATAGGTCGCGAGCCAGGCGAGGCCGTGGGCGGCGTGCTGCTCCTGGTCGAGGCGCTGCGAATCAATCCGGCCCGTGGGCATGATGCGGGGCTGAAGCCTGGATTTCGCCCGGGCCAGAAGCCCCTCCACAAGGCCTGCCGCCTGATCCAGGTGGCTTTCCAGATGGGTGACGTAAATGCCTGGTATCGCTTCGCTTTCGGCAGCGGCCATGATCTTGATCCCTCACGTCTCTGAGGGGAAACGCTAGTCGCTCGGCTTTCGCACCGCAATAAGCCATCTGGCCAAGGCCCCGGTGTACGGGGAGGGGGAGGGGTGAACGCCAAAATTGAGCCGGAATCCTGCTCCAAGTGCGGGTCCCTTGGATTTCTGGCAACGGCAGGACTATGGTCTCGGGCATGATTCACTTCGCGAAGACGGGCGCCCTCGCGCTCACCCTCCTCACGGCTCTCTCAGGTCTTGCTGCGGCGGAGGGCGAGCTGCAGAAGATCGGCCAATTCGACGACTGGCTGGCCTTCAGCTACCAGGCGGCGGACAGCAAGGTGTGCTACGTCTCCTCCACGCCGAAGTCGAGCGAGCCCAAGAACGTCAAGCGCGACCCGGCCTTCCTGCTCGTCACGCACGTGCCTGAACGCAAGCCGCCGGTGAAGGGCGAGGTCTCCACCATCATCGGCTATCCCTTCAAGGAGGGGAAGATCGTGAAGCTGACGGTCGATGAGGAGAGCTTCGAGATGTTCTCCAAGGGCGACACCGCCTGGGTCAACATCGGCAGCGACAAGAAGGTGGTCGCCGCCATGAAGGCCGGCAAGACGCTGAAGGTCGAGGGCACCTCCTGGCGCGGCACCGAGACGGTCGACAATTATTCGCTCGCCGGCATTTCCGCCGCACTCGCCGCCATCGACAAGGCCTGCCGCTAGCCATGATGCGGCGGGGCGTCCTGCTTCTCCCGCTCCTGGCGCTGTTCGTCGGCGCGGGCAGGGCGGAGGCGGGCTGCGCGCCCCAGCGCTTCGAGAACAACGACTATACCGTCTGCCGCTTCGACCTCCGCAAGGAGCGGCTCAGGCTCTACAGTCTCGACGAGGCGGGTGAGCCCTATGGCTCCTTCGATGCGCTGGAGGCGGCGCTCCGGGCCAAGGGCCTCGAGCTTGTCTTCGCCATGAATGCCGGCATGTATGGCGAGGACCTGAAGCCCATCGGCCTCTATGTGCAGGAGGGCCAGCGCCTCAAGAAGGCGAACCGCCGCGACGGGCCCGGCAACTTCCACCTGAAGCCCAATGGCGTGTTCTGGATCGATGGCGAGAAGGGCGGGGTGATGGAGACCGAGGCCTATCTCGCCTCCGGCCTCAGCCCCCGCTATGCCAGCCAGTCCGGCCCCATGCTGGTGATCGACGGGAAGATCCACCCCAAGTTCTCCGAGACCGGCACCTCCTACCAGCGGCGGAACGGCGTGGGCTCGCCCGACCCCCACACGCTGGTCTTCGCCATCAGCGAGACGGGTGTGAATTTCCACAGCTTCGCCAGGCTGTTCCGCGATGGCCTCAACTGCCCGAACGCGCTGTTCCTCGACGGCTCGATCTCGAGCCTCCACGCGCGCGAGCTGCAGCGGAGCGACGGCTTCTTCGACATCGGGCCGATGGTGGCACTCGTCCGCGAGCGCTGAACCACTCGCATTTTGGCCCCTTTCCATGCTATGGGGCGCGCCATGACGACGCTGCTCAAGACCGCGGAGACGGCTCCGCGCTATATCCCGAACGATCCCCGCCCCTCGCTCATCGGCATGACGCGGGCTGCGCTGGCGGACGCCATGGGCCGCGCCGGTGTGCCTGAGAAGCAGCGCCGCATGCGCGCGGGCCAGGTGTGGCACTGGCTCTACCACCGCGGTGTGCAGTCCTTCGCCGAGATGACCAACATCGCCAAGGAGCTCCGCCAGCGGCTGGACGAGGAATTCGTCATCGGGCGGCCCGAGATCGTGACCGAGCAGGTCTCCGCCGACGGCACGCGGAAATGGCTCCTGAGGCTGTCGCCCGATGAGCGTGGTGCGCGGCACGAGGTCGAGATGGTCCACATCCCGGAAGAGGACCGCGGCACGCTGTGCATCTCCTCCCAGGTCGGCTGCACGCTCACCTGCAGCTTCTGCCACACCGGCACGCAGAAGCTGGTGCGCAACCTGACGGCGGGCGAGATCGTGGCGCAGGTGATGACGGCGCGCGACCGGATCGGCGACTGGCCGCAGGACATCGAGGCCAACCCCAACCCGCCGCTGGGCGGGCGCTACATCACCAATGTCGTGCTGATGGGCATGGGCGAGCCCCTCTACAATTTCGACAATGTGAAGGATGCGATGGAGATCGTCT
>JADCDC010000321.1 GCA_020252385.1 Aestuariivirga sp. | reverse complement strand
GCAGGAACAGCACGGGCTTCCCATGGGCCCCGATCTTCGGGTTGCCGTCGCCCAGCACGCGCGCTCCCTGCGATTTCAGGTGATCGCGCGCAGTGAGGATGTCGGCCACCTCGTAGCAGACATGGTGGATGCCGCCGGAGGAATTCTTCTCGAGGAAGCCGGCGATGGGCGAATCATCGCCCAGGGGTTCCAGGAGCTCGATCTTGGTGTTGGGGAGTTCGACGAAGACGACGGTGACGCCATGGGCGGGCTCCGCCTGGGGGGCCGAGACGGTGGCGCCCAGCATGGCGCGGTAGACCTCGCTCGCCTTGTGGAGGTCGGGTACGGCGATGGCCACGTGATTCAGTCGTCCGAGCATGAGATCACTCTCCTATTTTTATTCCTCTCCCCCTCCGGGGGAGAGGGAAGGGTGAGGGGGTCGCGCCGCGAGTCCGGCCCTCAAACGATGGTGCACGCTGAACCACCCCCTCACCCTGCCCTCTCCCCCACATGCGTGGGGGCGAGGAATGAGGAAGATGGAGGTTCGGCGGTCTGGCTTCTAGGGGGAAGTGCCGCCCCGCTCAATGCGGCCTTTCGGCCAAGGCGCGGATGATCCAGTCCTGCTGTTCGGGCAGGCTCTGCCCGCGCGGCTCATAGACGTGACGCGCAAGGAAGAAGGAGGCCAGCTTCAGGCCATCGATCACGTCCTCGGGGCTTGCCTCGCCAGACCCCTTGAGGAAGGGCGGCAGGCGGAACAGGCGCTCGCCGAAGGGGGCGCCGGCTTCCGCGGAGACGGCCTTGCCGCTTTTCGGCGAGACATAGGCGAGGTTCTCCCGGCTGCCGGTGGCGGCGCATCTGGACAGGTCGAGGCCGAAGCCAAGCTCGTCGAGGAGGCCCAGTTCCCAGCGCACCAGCAGGGCCGGCCAGAGCTGGTCCTGGTCGATTGCCTCCAGCACCACGCGCAGCGCTTCATAGACGCGGGGGTGCGGCTCGCGCTCGGGCAGGAGCTGGGCAAGGCCGGTGAGCGTTGCGAGGCCCGCGAGGCGGAAGGGCTCCTCCATGATGGCGCCTGCCCGGAGATCGAGGGGTTCGAGCGTGAAGGTGCCGAGCTGCTCCTCGAGCCTCGCCCGCCAGACGCATTGCACCGCATTGCCGGCCTGCAGCACGGGCCGCTGCACGCGCGAGCGGCCGCCGCGAACCAGCCCCATGACGCGGCCATTGGCAGCGGTGAGAATCTCGGCGATGGCGCTCGTCTCGCCATGGCGGCGGACCGACAGGATCACGCCATCGTCGCGCCACTCCATGGGTCGTCTCCTTCCGGGCGGGGTTCAACACGCCCGCCAGGCCGATGTCAATCCGCGGGCGTCGCGGCTGAAAGTGCCTGGGCCTCAGCCGCCGCGTCGAGAGGCTCGCCGGCGCCGATCGCCAGGAGATAGGCCTCCAGTGTTGCGAACGAGGAGGCCGGCGCGAAGCCGCCCTCCGCGGCTTGCGCAGCGACGGCGATGTCGAGAAACCAGGAGCCGTCACGCAGGCAGGCGATGCCGGTCGAGGTCCGCCCCGTCCCGGTGCTGTCCACCTCGAACTCCCGGCAGGGCGTGCCGTCACTGGCCAGCACGGTGGCGATCAACCGCAGGTGCGCGTCCGCGATGCCGGTGTCGGAGCCCGACGGCAGGGAGGACAGGTGCCGCGCGATCTCCGCGGAGACGTGGCTTCCCACCGCTGCCACACTCCGCGCCCCCTCCCCCGCCTGGCGCGCGCCGGCGAGAAAGCCCGCCACTCCGCCCAGCATGAGGAGAAGCGAGGCGGCAAGCCCCACCTGCCAGGCCCGCCATGCAGGGGGCCGCACCCGCGGCGCGAAGGCAACAACGCGCGGGTCCGCCGCGGTCTGGCCATCGGCCATGTCGAGCACGGCGCGGCGGAGCGCCTCCGGCACCTCCTCCTCGGCGAGCGGCTGCAGCGTCTGGGCGAGCTGGGCGCGAACCGCCCTGAAACGCTCGATCCGCCGCTGGACGTCCGGGTCGGCGCGGGCGATCTCGGCGATCTTCGCCGCAAGCGGCGCGGGAAGTTCGCCATCCGCATAGGCCATGAGTTCGGTATCTGTGGGCTTTTCCATATCGGTCACTCGCTGCGCACACCGTATGACGGAAGGACGTCGCTCATATTCCCGCTAGCCCCGCGAACTTCTGCCGGGCGCGCGCCAGCCTGCTCATCACAGTGCCGATCGGGACGCCCGTCATGCTCGCGACCTCGGCATAGGAAAACTCCTCGACGCAGACCAGAACCATGACCTCGCGCTGCTCGGGAGGCAAACTGTCCAGCGCCGCGAGGACGGAGGCAAGCGTCAGCTTCGACATGACGGCGGCCTCGCCGTCGGTCGTCGCCGCGTCCTCGTGGTCGGCCAGATCGGCGTGCGGGCCCCTGACGGCCCCATGCCGGATCTCGTCGATCCAGGCATTGCGAAGGATGCGGAAGATCCAGGCCTCGACGCGCGTTTCCTGCCGCCAATCGCCCTGCGCCGCCAGCGCCTTCATGCAGGCGGTCTGGACGAGGTCATCCGCCCGCTGCCGCGAGCCCGTCAACGAGAGTGCGAAGCGCCGCAGCTTCGGCAGCGATCCGACCAGAAGGTCACGAAACGGCTGCTGTTCAGCTTGATCCGTCATGGGCATGGCTGGGTGATGTTTTCGCCAAGGGCGCGCAGATGATTTCTCCTACGGAATATTGCTCCTTCTGGACCGTTATGACGTAAGCAAGACCAACTTATTCCGGGGGAGCAGGATGAGAGCGTGGATTTCAGGCAGAGAGCGGGGAAGCGATGGCCCGGACAAAGCGCGGCAGCGCGGCCCCTCACGCTGGAGCTTCGCCCTGCTGGCCGTGGCATTGCTGGCCTGCCCTGCCCTTGACGTAAGCCTGCCGATCAGCTCCCCCGCCCTTGCCGACGATGACGGAGGCGGTGATGACGGAGGTGGTGGCGGCTTCGGTGGCGGCGGCGGTGGCGATGACGGCGGCGACGACGGCGGTGGTGGCGGCTTCGGCGGCGGCTTCGGCGGCGGTGGCGATGACGGCGGCGACGACGACGGCGACGACCGCGCATCCTCGCCCGGCGCGGCGAAGAAGACGTTCCTGTTCGGCTCGACGCGATCCAAGTCCGAACCCAAGAGCCGCGCGGGCAACAAGAAGAAGGACCGCAAGGCACTGCCGCCCAAGAAGCAGAAGAAGAAGGCGGCACCAGCCAAGAAGAAGGCCGTGAGGCCGGTTCTGGTCGCCCTCGACCTGCCTCAGTCGGCCAACGCACAACTGAGGCGCGCCGGATTCTCCGTGGTGAGCGACAACCGGCTGGCATCCACCGGCACCCGCGTCCAGCGCCTGCGCGCGCCTGCCAACATGTCGCTGGCGCGCGCGCGCTCCACCTTGCAGCGGCTGGGCGCCGTCACCTCCGACATCAACAGCTTCTACACCCCGCAGGAGGGAGCGGACTGCACCGGCAAGGCGGGGTGCGACTATCGCCATCTCGTCGGCTGGACGCCCGACAGCACCCGTGCTTGCACGGAGATGCCGCGCATCGGTCTCGTCGAAACCCACGTGGAGCGCTCGCACCCGGCTCTCGCCGGACAGAAGGTGACGCTGATCGACGTCCGGCCCTCCGGCCGCAAGCAATCCGGCGCTGCGCACGGCACCGGGATCGCCGCGCTGCTGGTCGGCGCGGAGGACAGCACGGCGCGCGGGCTGCTGCCCGGCGCGGAACTGGTGGTGGCGACGCCCTTCTACAGGGTGGGCGGAAACGACCGGGCCGAGGCCGCCGACATCATCCGCGCGATCGACGAGATCGTGGCGCGCGATCCACATGTGGTGAGCCTCAGCCTCGCCGGCCCGCCGAACGCCGCCCTCGAACGGGTGCTCGAGGTGGTGCGCGCGAAGGGCATTCCCGTCGTCGCGGCGGCGGGCAACGCAGGCCCGAAGTCGCGGCCGCTCTATCCGGCCGCCTATGATTCGACCGTCGCCGTCACCGCGATCTCGGCCAGCCTCAAGGCCTTTCGCAGGGCGAACCGCGGCGAGCACATCGACTTCGCCGCACCGGGGGTCGACATCATGGTGGCGGACGGCCGGCGCGGGCTCACCCGCTCGTCGGGCACGTCCTACGCCGTTCCCTTCATCGCCGCGAGCCTTGCGGTGATGCGCAAGCAGCAGCCCGCAGCGGACGTCGACAGCTTCATCGCCGAGCTGGCGGCACAGTCCAGGGACCTCGGCAAGCCGGGCAAGGATCCGGTGTTCGGCTGGGGCCTCGCCGATGCCTCGCGCCTGTACGCCGGCGCAGCGCCGGACTCCGCCGAGGCGCTGGCGGCGGACCCTCAGCGAATGGAAAAATCGCCAGCCGCGCCGGGCGCGCGGGAATAATCGCCGGCACGATCCGTCAGGATGTCAGCATCGGTATTCACGGTGCGCTCACAGCAGGAGACACAGATGAAGAACTTCAAGATGACGGTGACGACACTTGCCGGCGCTGCCATGCTCGGCGCCTCCGCGGCGGCTGCGGCCGTGCCGGCCGATCTCGACCATGCGCCGCGGGCAATGCCCGAGGTGGTCGAGCCGTACACCAAGGTGGCGAGCAACTCGTCCAGCAACTCGAGCTCCAACAGTTCGTCCAACTCGTCGAGCAATTCGAGCTCCAACAGCTCGTCCAACTCGTCGAGCAACTCGAGCTCCAACAGCTCATCCAACTCGTCCAGCAACTCGAGCTCCAACAGCTCGTCCAACTCGTCGAGCAATTCGAGCTCCAACAGCTCGTCCAACTCGTCCGACCGGCCGCGGGGCAAGCGCAAGCGCTGAGCCTCTCGCAAGACTGGCGGGGGCGGCCTTCGCCGCTCCCGCTTCGGCCTTAGGTCAGATCAGGGACGCGCAATGTTCTTCAGGAAGCCAAGCCAGATCATCGAATTCCGTTGCGCCGCCGAGGATCACGGCGTGATCGCGGAACCCACGGCCGCAAAGCAGCCCTTTCCCGACTGGTTCAGGAAGCTGCCGGCCATCGACAAGTCCCATGTGACGGTCTCCGACAACGGCCTCACCGTGAAGCGGTGCATGCCCTTCCTCGACGCCATGCTCACCGGCTGGATCATTCCGCTGGCGGCGACGGTACGGCTCGAGGTTTCGGATGGCGGCAGGACCGTGAACGCCGGCTGGGAGTTCGACAAGGTCATGGTCAGCAACCACAATGCGCACCAGGTGGCGGGAAGCCCGACCGACCCGCGCCCGCCCTGCAAGTTCCACAACTACTGGACCATCGCCACGCCGCCGGGCTGGAGCTGCCTCTTCGTTCCGCTGCTCAACCGGCATCAGCCGCTGTTCCAGCTGTTCGCCGGCATCGTCGACACCGACACCTACCAGTCGCTCATCCACTTCCCCTTCGTGGCGACCGCACCGGATGGCGTGCACGTGCTGGAAAAGGGAACGCCGCTGGTGCAGGTGATCCCGTTCCAGCGGCAGTCGACGGACCTCAAGGCCGCGATCCGCGTCGAGACGGAGCAGGAAGCCATGCTGCGCACCCGCATCACGCGCTCGACGCAGAGCAGCGAGGGCTGGTACCGCGAGCAGGCGAGAGCCCAGCGCTGAGCCTTGCCGTCAGACGTCGAGGCCCATGTTGCGCAGGCGCTCCTTGTCCTCGGCCCAGCCCTCGCGCACCTTCACGAAGAGGAAGAGGTGGACCTTGCGGCCGAACTGCGCCTCCATCTCCTTCCGCGCCAGCTGGCCCAGGAGTTTCACCGTCTGGCCGCCCTTGCCCAGCACGATGGCCTTCTGGCTGTCACGCTCGACATAGATCACCTGGCCGATCTTGACGGAGCCGTCCTTGCGCTCCTCCCAGCTTTCCGTCTCGACGGTCGAGGCATAGGGCAGCTCCTCGTGCAGGCGCGCGTAGATCACCTCGCGCGTCATCTCCGAGGCCATGAAGCGGAGATGGACATCCGCCACCTGGTCCTCCGGATAGAGCCACGGGCCTTCCGGCATGCGCGCGGCGATGGCCTTGAGGAGGTCGGCGGTGCCGGAACCGGTGAGCGCGCTGACCATGAAGGTCTGCTCGAAGGGGTGGGCGGCGTTGAACTCGGCCGCGACTTCCAGGAGCCGCTCGCGCGGCATCAGGTCGATCTTGTTGATGACGAGGATCGCCCTGGTCTTCGCCGCCTCGAGCTGGGCGATGATCGCCTTCGCCTCCTCGGTGAGGCCGGGGCGGCCATCGACGAGCAAGACCACCGCATCGGCATCGCCCGCTCCGCCCCAGGCATTCTCCACCATCGCGCGGTCCAGCATGCGCTTCGGCCGGAAGATGCCGGGCGTGTCGACCAGCACGATCTGGGCGTTGCCGGAGATGGCGATGGCGCGGATCCTGGCCCTCGTCGTCTGCACCTTGTGGCTGACGATCGACACCTTGGAGCCGGTGAGCTGGTTCACCAGCGTCGATTTCCCGGCGTTCGGCGCGCCGATGATGGCGCAGAAGCCGCAGCGCGCCGGGCCTGCCGCCGCCTGATCTTCCGTCATGGCCTGATCCCCTCGCGTTTCAGAAAGTTCGCCGCCGCATCCATCTCCGCCGCGCGCTTGGCCTTGGCGGTGCCGAGTGCCGCCTCCCGGCCCTTGACG
>JADCDC010000320.1 GCA_020252385.1 Aestuariivirga sp. | reverse complement strand
GGCCTCGGTGATGACGGCGGCCACCTGGTCGAAGTCCTTCCAGTTGGTCGGCGGCACCGGCATGTCAGCACCGTGCTTGTCCTTGTAGGCCTTCTGGATCGCCGGATCGTTCAGGACGTCGGTGCGGTAATACATCACGAAGACGTCGCCGTCGTCGGGCAGGCCGTAGATCTTGCCGTTCACCATCATCTGGTTGTCGCGGTAGGTCGGCGCGATCTTCATCAGCTCCTCGCGGTAGCCGAACTTGTCGACATAGGGGTCGAGCACCTCGAGGGCGCCGGCATTGGCGAGGTCGGGCATCCAGGACGGGATGACGTTCAGCGCGTCATAGGCGCCAGCACCCGAGCGGTAGTCCTGCATGATCTTGGTGAACATCTCGGCCACCGGCACCTCGACGACCTTGACGTCGATGCCGGTCAACTCCTTCCACTTGGGGCCGGAGAAGTTGAGCGGGTCCAGCGACTGGAGGCCCGCTTCCCAGACGATCGTGATCGTCTGTCCGGCGAATTGCTTGGCAGCTTCCACGGCGGTTGCCGCACCGTCCGCGGCATAGGCCGCGCGGGGAGCCAGTCCGGCCGTTCCGGCAAGGCCCGCGGCGATGCCGATCTTGCCCACGTCGCGTCTCGTAACCATGTCTTCCTCCCATGTGTTTGAACGGCGGCACCAAGCAGCCATTCGCTTGTCCCCCTGTCTCGGGGGAATTCCCGTGGGGTCAGCCGAAGCGCTTTCCGAAGGCTTCGAGCTTGGCCTTGAAACCTGGTCTGTCCGTCACCTCGCGGTTCACGATGCCGCGCGGCAGCTGGCCCTTCATGACGTCGAGCACCGCCTTCACGTCCGCCGCGCCGTTTCCGGCGAAGCACTGGTCGGTCCAGCACAGCGCGTGGGGTGCGGTGATGATGTTGTCGAGCTTGAGCAGGGGGTCGTTGGGGTCCGTCGGCTCCTGCTCGAACACGTCGAGGCCGGCGCCCGCGATCCTGCCGTCCTGAAGCACTTTCGTCAGCGCCTTCTGGTCGACGATGGGGCCGCGCGCGGTGTTGATGAAATAGGCGGTGGGCTTCATCAGCTTGAGGCGCTCGGCATTGACGATGTGATGCGTGTCGGGCGTGAGCGGGCAGTTGACGGCGAGCACGTCGGCCCGGCGGAACAGCTCCTCGATCGGGACGAGCTCGATCCCCAGTTCGGCGGCAACCGCCTTGTCGGCATAGGGATCATGCGCGATGAAATTCATGTCGAAGGGCTTCGCCATGCGGAACATCTCTGCCCCGATGTTGCCCAAGCCAAGCGAGCCCAGCGTGCGGCCCACGAGGCCAACACCCATGTGCTCGCCGCGCGTCGCGAAGCCGGGGCCGCCCATCCGCGCAAGCCTGTCCTTCACCATCATCTTGCCGGTCAGCGCCAGCATGAAGGTGATGATCGAGACGGCGACGGGCCGCCTCACGCCATCAGGCGTGATGACGAGTGCGATGTCATTCGCCGTGCAGGCGGGAACGTCCACCGTGTCGTAGCCGACGCCGAAGCGCGCCACCACGGCGAGGCGCCCGGACTTCGGAACGCTTCCCGCGTCGAAGCGGTGGGCGAGCAGGATCAGCGCGTCGAAGTCCTCGAGCTGTTCGCCCTTCAGCGGCGAGGCATTGTCGAGGAAGGCCATCTCGACGTTCCGTGCCTCGCGCAAGGGCGTGAGGTCGAAGTCGGGGAAGGTCGGCGATCCGTCCGCCTTCCTGAAATCTCCGGAGAGGGCGACACGGAAGGGGGCCATCAGCGCACCCCCTCGCGGATCGCCTTGCCCGCGGCGGCGAGCCCGTCCCTCAGCACCCAGATGTCGCCCGAATAGCAGATGAAGTCGAAGCCCTGCTTGTGGAAGGCGATGCCCTGCTCGACGCTGGGCACGAGGCGCCCCAGCGCCTTGCCGTGCTTCTTCGCCGCGGCGATGATGCCGTCCATGGCGGCCGCGAATGTGGGGTGGGCGAAATCACCCGGAATGCCAAGCGACACCGAGAGGTCGAAATGGCCAACCCACAGCCCGTCGACCCCTTCCACGGCGGCAATGGCATCGACGTTCTTCGCGCCATCGGCCGTCTCGATCAGGCAGATCACCATGGTGCGCTCATTGGCGGCGCGCAGCGCATCGGCCACCGGGGCCGAGCGGTAATTGTCATGCGCCATCTGGAGGCCCACGCCGCGTTTCCCCGCGGGGAAATACTTCACCGAGTCGACCATGGCCCGGGCCTGCTCCGCGGTCGAGATCATGGGCGCGATCAGCCCCTCGGCCCCCATGTCGCAAGCCCTGGCCAGCATGTCGTTCTCAAGCGCCGGCACGCGCACGATCACCGGCACCTGGGCCGCCTCGAAATAGCGCACGGCACTCTTCAGCGTCTCGAAGGAGAAGCCCGAATGCTCCATGTCGAAGAAGGCGAAATCCATTCCCGCCACCTTGAGGATGTGCCCGATCCCCGGCGTCGCGAACTCCACGATGAAATTACCGACCTTCAGCTCCTTCGAAGCTGCAAGCTGCCTGAGCCCCATCTCGGATGCTCCTCCCATTCGATCAAACCCGGCTGGCTCCGGGGGTCAGCTGGTTGACTTGTCATACCAGCAGCATGTAAGCACTCTGAAAACTATCCGAGGTTTTCGTCATGACGTCAATCGCTCTCTTCGGCGCCGGCGGGAAGATGGGCCAACGCCTGTCCCGAAACCTGAAGGACTCGCGTTTTTCCGTGCGTCATGTGGAGGTGAGCGATGCAGGCCGTGCAAGGCTCGCCCAGGACTTCGGCATCCAGTGCGTGTCGGCCGAGCAGGCGTTGGCGGGTGCGGAGGTGGCAATCCTGGCGGTGCCCGACACCCATATCGGCAAGGTGGCGCAGTCGATCCAGCATCTCCTGAAGCCCGGCACCATGGTGGTGGTGCTCGATGCCGCGGCCCCCTTCGCCGGCCACCTGCCGGAGCGCCCGGACCTCACCTATTTCGTCACCCACCCCTGCCACCCGCCGATCTTCAACGACGAGACGGATCCCGACGCGAAGCTCGACCGCTTCGGCGGTGTCGCGGCCAAACAGCACATCGTCAGCGCACTGATGCAGGGGCCGGAGGAACATTATGTGCTGGGCGAGGAGGTGGCGCGGACCATCTGGGCCCCCGTCATGCGCTCGCACCGGGTCAGCGTGGAGCAGATGGCGCTGCTGGAGCCCGGCCTCTCCGAAACCGTCGTCGCCTCGCTCCTCGACGTGATGCGCGAGGCGATGGACGAGGTGGTGGCCCGTGGTGTCCCCGCCGAGGCGGCGCGCGACTTCCTGCTCGGGCACATGAACATACTCGGTGCCGTCATCTTCAAGGAACAGCCCGGCGTGTTCTCGGACGCCTGCAACAAGGCCATCCAGTTCGGCAAGCCCATGCTGATGCGCGACGACTGGAAGCGCGTGTTCGAGCCCGAAGAGATCGCCGCCTCGATCAAGCGGATTACATAGAACCGACTCATCCACCTCTCGTCATGCCACGGCTTGACCGTGGCATCTTCCTTAGTGGCCGCGAAGAGGATTGCCCGCTCGGGGGCGGGCAATGACGAAACCATAGTTCTCGTCATGCCACGGCTTGACCGTGGCATCTTCCTTGGTGGACGCGAAGAGGATTGCCCGCTCGGGGGCGGGCAATGACGAGTGGGGGGAAGGGTGGCGGCGAAGAGGATTGCCCTCTCGGCTACGGGCAGTGGCGGGATGGGGGCCACGTGGAACATGGCCCTATCCCAAGGAAACCCTTGCGCTTCCATCACCGTTGGTGCTGAAAGCCGACTGTTCGGGAGTAGCGGATGCTGGAATTCCTTCAGTCCTTGACGACGGGTGAGGCCCTCTGGGCGCTGGGCCAGGTCATCATGATCGACCTCGTGCTGGCGGGCGACAATGCCGTGGTGATCGGCCTTGCCGCATCGGGCCTGCCCAAGGACCAGCGCAACAAGGCGATCTTCGTCGGCATCATCGCGGCGACCGTGCTGCGCATCCTGTTCGCCAGCGTCACCACGCAGCTCCTGCAGGTTCTGGGCCTCATTCTGGTGGGCGGAATCCTGCTGCTCTGGGTGTGCTGGAAGATGTGGCGCGAACTGCGCGATGGCCACCATGAGGAAGAGGGTGTTGAGGCCGTGACCGGCCTCGACATCAACGCCGATGGCACGGTGGGAGCACCCCCCGGCCGCAAGACCTTCGCCCAGGCCGCCTGGCAGATCATCGTCGCCGACGTCTCGATGTCGCTCGACAATGTGCTGGCGGTGGCGGGTGCGGCGCGCGAGCATCCGGGCGTGCTCATCATCGGGCTCGTGCTGTCGATCGCGCTCATGGGCCTTGCCGCATCATTCATCGCGAAGCTGCTGCAGAAACATCGCTGGATCGCCTATGTCGGCCTCGCCATCATCCTGTATGTGGCGCTCGACATGATCTACCGCGGCATCCTCGAGATCTATCCCGTCGTGATCTGAGATGCTGAACCTCGATCCGGACCGCTTCCAGGCCATCCAGTCGGGAGCACTCGCCCTCGCCCCCGCGATCGACGAGGCCATCGCCACGCGCCTCAACGCTGGCGTTCGCAACCTCTTCTTCCTCGGAACTGGGGGTGCAGCCATCCTCATGCAGCCCGCGGCCCAGATCCTCCAGCGCCGCTCGGGCCTTCCCGTCTTCACCGACGTCACGGCGGAGCTGGTCAGCGCCGGCCACCCCGCGCTGGGCCAGGGTTCGCTCGTGGTGATCCCCTCCGTCTCCGGCACCACGAAGGAATCGGTCGCGGCCCTTGGCTTTGCCCGCGAGCGGGGTGCCGACGTGCTCGCACTCGTCGGGCACGACGGAACACCGCTGGCGCTTCAGGCCTCGCAGGCCTTCATCAACTTCGCCGATGACCAGACGGCCCCGGAGTCGCTTTACCTGCAATCCCTGCTCGTCGCCCTGTCGGTGATGGCGCATCGCGGCGAGTTCGCCGCCTACACGGAGACGGTCAGGGAGCTCTCGCTGCTTCCCCGCCTGCTCATCGCCGCCAAGCAGTCCTTCGCGGCGGAGGCGGAGCGCCTCGCGACGGCGCTGGCACCCGAGACCTATCACATCGTCACCGGTGCCGGCGGCAGCTGGGCCCCGGCCTGGTACGTCAGCATGTGCGTCCTCGAGGAGCAGCAGTGGCTGCGCACGAGGCCGGTGCACGCAGCCGACTTTTTCCACGGCACCTTCGAACTGGTCGAGACCGGCGTCAGCGTCATCGTGCTGAAGGGCGAGGATCACGCACGTCCACTCTGCGAGCGCGCCGAGGCCTTCGCCCGCCGCTTCACCGACCGGCTGACGGTGCTCGACGCCGCCGCCGTGGAGCTTGAGGGCCTGTCCCCGGCGACGCGCGCGCTCATTTCACCCGTGATCCTCTCAACGCTTCTGGAGCGGCTTACGGTCCATCTTGCGGTGAAGCGCAATCATCCGCTTGACCAGCGCCGCTATTACCGGAAGGTGTCCTACTGAGGGAGGACGGCATGAGCGACTACCCACGTGACATGAAGGGCTACGGCCGGGCGATCCCCGATCCGCAATGGCCGGGCGGGGCCTTTGTCGCCGTGCAGTTCGTCCTCAACTACGAGGAGGGGGGCGAAAACAACATCCTCCATGGCGATGCAGCGTCAGAAGCCTTCCTGTCGGAGATCGTGGGCGCGCAAGCATGGCCCGGCCAGCGCCACTGGAACATGGAATCGATCTATGAATATGGCGCCCGCGCCGGCTTCTGGCGGCTGTGGCGCATGTTCACGGGGAAGCGCGTACCGCTCACCATCTATGGCGTCGCCCATGCGCTGATGCGCTCGCCCGAGCAGGTCGAGGCGATGAAGGAAGCCGATTGGGAAATCGCCAGCCACGGCCTCAAATGGGTCGAGCACAAGGACATGGCGGAAGAGGAGGAGCGCCGCCAGATCGCCGAGGCGATCCGCATCCACAGCCAAGTGACGGGCGAGCGCCCGCTCGGCTGGTACACCGGCCGCTGCTCCATGAACACCACGAGGCTGGTGATGGAGGAGGGGGGCTTCCTCTATTCCTCCGACGACTATTCCGACGATCTCCCCTACTTCCTGAAGAAGCCCGATGGCGGCAGGCACCTCATCATCCCCTACACGCTCGATGCCAACGACATGCGCTTCGCGACACCGCAGGGCTTCAACACCGGCGATCACTTCTTCCACTATCTGAAGGACAGTTTCGACTGCCTTTATGAAGAGGGCCGGCGCGGTTCGCCGAAGATGATGTCTGTGGGCCTCCACTGCCGCCTCGTGGGAAGGCCCGGCCGCGCGCTTGGCCTCGCGAAATTCATCGACCATGTTCTCGCCCACGACAAGGTGTGGATTGCCCGCCGCATCGACATCGCCCGCCACTGGCACAAGACATTCGGATAATCACATGCCCATTTCCTTCCACGACCTCTCGAAGATGACGCGCACCGCGCGCGACCAGCTCCTGAAGCGCACCGAGTCGGACCTCTCCGAATATGAGGAGAAGGTGAAGCCCATCATCTGGGCGGTGCGCCATGAGGGCGACGCGGCCTTGGCCCGCTTCGCCCGCCAGTTCGACAAGGCGCCGGTCGAGGCCCATGAACTGGCCGCGACGGAGGCGGACTTCGCCCGCGCCGAGCGCACGCTGGTGCCCGAGGTGAAGGAGGCCTTGGCCTTCATGGCGGGCTCGATCCGCCGCTTCCACGAGGACCAGAAGCCGGAGGAGATGTGGTTCCACGAGATCCGCCCCGGCGTCTTCGCCGGCGACCGGACGACGCCTATTCCCTCCGTCGCCTGCTATGTGCCGCGCGGCAAGGGGGCCTTTCCGTCCTCCGTCATGATGACGTCGATCCCGGCGTCCGTTGCCGGCGTGAAGGAGATCGCCATCATCACGCCGCCCGGTCCAGACGGCACGCTCGATGACGCGACACTGGTGGCCGCGCGCATGGCCGGGGTCTCGAAGGTGTTCAAGGCGGGCGGCGCACAGGGCATCGCGGCGGTGGCCTATGGCACCGAGACGGTGCCGAAATGCGCCAAGGTGGTGGGGCCGGGAAGCCCCTGGGTGGGTGCCGCCAAGCGCCTCGTATCGCATGTCATCGACACCGGAACGCCGGCGGGCCCGAGCGAGCTCATCGTGCTGGCGGACGGGACGGCGGATGGCCGCCTGGCCGGCCTCGACCTCATCATCGAATCGGAACACGGGCCGGACTCCTCCGCCTTCCTCGTCACCTGGGATGCCAAGGTGGCGGAGGACGCGATGGCCGCGATCCCCGAGTTCTGGAAGCAGATGGGCGAGCAGCGTGTGGCCTATTCCTCCGCCGTGCTCTGCGGTCCCATGGGCGGCATCGTGCTGGCGCGCGACGAGGCCGAGGCCATCGCCTTCTGCAATGACTATGCGCCGGAGCACCTGGGTGTTCATTCCGAGGAGCCCTTCCAGTATCTGGGCCGGCTCGAACATGCGGGCGAGATCCTGCTCGGCCGCCACACCCCGGCAACGCTCGGCAACTTCGTGATCGGCGTCAACCACGTGCTGCCGACCAGCGGCTGGGCAAGGACCGGCTCGCCCCTCACGGTCCATGACTTCATGAAGCGCACGTCGGTGGCCTATGTCACCGGCAAGGCCTATCCGGAACTCGCGAAGCATGCCGAGGTCATCGC
>JADCDC010000032.1 GCA_020252385.1 Aestuariivirga sp. | reverse complement strand
CCGCGCACCACCAAGGACGGCGTCACCGTCGCCAAGGAGATCGAGCTCGAGGACAAGTTCGAGAACATGGGCGCCCAGATGGTCCGTGAGGTCGCTTCCAAGACCAACGACCTCGCCGGCGACGGCACCACCACCGCCACCGTCCTCACCCAGGCGATCGTTCGCGAGGGTGCCAAGAACGTGGCCGCCGGCATGAACCCGATGGACCTGAAGCGCGGCATCGACATGGCCGTCGCGGTCGCCATCGAGGACATCAAGAAGCGCGCGAAGAAGATCAAGGGCTCGGCTGAAGTGGCCCAGGTCGGCACCATCTCGGCCAATGGCGAGAAGGCCATCGGCGACATGATCGCCGAAGCCATGCAGAAGGTCGGCAACGAGGGCGTCATCACGGTCGAGGAAGCCAAGACCGCCGAGACCGAGCTCGACGTCGTCGAGGGCATGCAGTTCGACCGCGGCTATCTCTCGCCCTACTTCATCACCAACGCCGACAAGATGGTGGCGGAGCTCGACGAGCCCTACATCCTGCTGCACGAGAAGAAGCTCTCCTCGCTGCAGACCATGCTGCCGGTCCTCGAGGCTGTCGTTCAGACCTCGAAGCCGCTCCTGATCATCGCCGAGGACATCGAGGGCGAGGCGCTCGCCACCCTCGTCGTCAACAAGCTCCGTGGCGGCCTCAAGGTCGCGGCCGTCAAGGCTCCGGGCTTCGGTGACCGCCGCAAGGCCATGCTGGAGGACATCGCCGTCCTCACCGGCGGCCAGGTGATCTCGGAAGACCTCGGCATCAAGCTCGAGAACGTGACGCTCGACATGCTCGGCCGCGCCAAGCGCGTGAAGATCGAGAAGGAGAACACCACGATCGTCGACGGTGCGGGCAAGAAGGCCGACATCCAGGGCCGTTGCGCCCAGATCAAGGCGCAGATCGAGGAGACGACCTCGGACTACGACCGCGAGAAGCTGCAGGAGCGTCTTGCCAAGCTCGCGGGCGGTGTGGCCGTCATCAAGGTCGGCGGCGCCACCGAAGTCGAAGTCAAGGAGCGCAAGGACCGCGTGGACGACGCGCTGAACGCCACCCGCGCTGCGGTGGAAGAAGGCATCGTTCCGGGCGGCGGCGTGGCCCTGCTCCGTGCGAAGAAGGCGGTGAACACGCTGAAGTCTTCGAACGCCGACATCCAGGCCGGCATCAACATCGTGTCGAAGGCGCTTGAGGCCCCGATCCGCCAGATCGTCGAGAACGCGGGCGTCGAAGGCTCGATCGTTGTCGGCAAGCTGCTCGAGAAGGACGGCAACTACGGCTTCGACGCGCAGAACGAAGAGTATGTCGACATGGTCGCCAAGGGCATCATCGACCCCGCGAAGGTCGTGCGCATCGCCCTGCAGGACGCCGCGTCGGTCTCCTCGCTGCTCATCACCACCGAGGCGATGATCGCCGAGAAGCCCAAGGACAAGCCCGCAGCCCCCGCCATGCCCGGCGGCGGCATGGGTGGCATGGACTTCTAAGTCCACGCAGCCACAGGCTGAAGAACAGAACCCCGGGAGAAATCCCGGGGTTTTTCGTTGAGGGGCATGGGATGCACAGGCCTGCACATCCCGGCGATTGCCGATCAGTAAATGACTGCCCGGCGGAAGGACCGCCGCGCGACGCCCGCGTAGGACACTGGTGTCAGCGGCATGCCGATGATGTCGATGAAGACGGACACGTCGGCTCCGCTCTCCGGCATCTCGCCCTGGATGATCTTGACGGTGTAGCTCAGGTTCCCGTCCTTGAGTTCCGGCTTCTCCAGCGTCGCCACGACCTGCCGCATGTTGCCGCCATCGATGATCGAGATGTCGGCATTGGGTGGGTCCTTGAGAAAGCTGTCCTTGCCTTCGCTCCAGAACGGCACGAAGCGCGCGGTGTTCATGTTGCCGGCGACACGCTCCGGCCGGTCGGTGAACATCACGGTGACCGGGCTCACGCCGACGAGCGTCAGCGTGCTGGTCGCCTTGTCGAATGTCATGCCCTTTGAGGTCTGCACGAAGAGGAAGTCAGCCTCCTTAGCCTCCTCTGCTGCGGCTGCGGCGGCCTGGAGCATTGGAGCGGCAAGAAGTGCCGACATCAGCACGGAACGCCTGGGAAGGTTCTTGGTCATGTTTTCATCGTCTCCATCTTGGGGTGGCAATTTGGGCTGTCGTGGTCATGCCGCTTCCAGACCGGCCATGCCAGCGTTGCTGAGAATGGGTCGGTGATCGCGGCATTCTTGCTGGAATTGCGCGGGCTCACTTGTTGATCATCGACAGGAAGTTCACCCAGCCATTGGCCGCGAGCTTGGCCTGGGTGTCGGCGTCGAGCGTCACCGTGTCCATGCCGCCGGGCGGGATCATCATGATCGCCTCGTCGGACGGCAGGTCGCCGCCGGCGCTGACGTCGGCCAGGTAGAAGTTGGCGGGCTTGTCCGTGTCGTTCACGATGTCGACCGTGAAGCTGTAGTTGACCTGACCCTTGTAGAGCCCGCGCTTGTAGACCGGCATGGCGGTGAGATTCGCCTTGTCCGACTCGAGCTGCGGGATGTTGAGGAAGAGGCCCACCGAGAGGAGGTGCTTGTGCTTTCCGTGCGGATAGACCGCGAAGCGGGCGCGGTCCTGGCCCAGCACGTTCATCAGGATGGTGCCGTCGGTCTGGCCGCCGTCGGTCCTGATCAGATTGGTGGTGAGCTGGAACTGGCCAAGCGCACCGGGGCCGCCGGGCGCGCAGGCGCCGAGCTGCAGCGGCACCGCCGGCGTCGAGATTGTCTCGACCGCCATGGTGCCCTCGTCCCGGCACCAGGCCGGGGTGACGAACTGCGCGGTGATGGCCGCGCTGACCGGCACCGGGGTTCCCGACTGCGCGACCGAGAGGATCTCGGAGACGCGGATCTGTGTCCGGGTGTCGATCTGGCAGCCCGCGAGGACGAGCGCCGCGGCACCCGCCGCCAGGGCGTTGAACAGGCCTCTGCGTGTGATCATGGTTGGTCTTTTTCTCCTTGTTGGGCCCGAAGGTTTCAGACTTTCTCGACGGCGGGAATGGTCCACGACCCGTTGATGAGCGAGGGCGGATTCTCATCCGGCCAGTAGAGGCGGAGCATGAGGTGGAACTTGTCCCTGGGTGCTGGCAGCCAGTTCGCCTCCTTGTCCTTTCCGGGGCTTTCGTTCTGGATGTAGATCACCAGCGAGCCATCCGGCTCATAAACCGGGTTGGTGCGGATGCTTATCGAGTAGCGGTTGATGGGGTTGGCGACGAAGAACATGTTCTCGTCATACATGGTGAGCGACCAGAAGCCGCGAACCGGAGGCAGCTGCCCCTTCGGGAAGCGCATCACGTAGCGGTTGGCGCCGCTGTAGCTCTCGAGCAGGTTGGGCTTCAGGGATGTGGGGTAGATCGCATCCTGCGGGCGGTTGGCGCCAAGGCCGATGGCGGTGATGAGGGCGCGCTGGATGTAGTTGGTGCCGTAGGTGCCGGCCGCGGTGGTGTAGCTCCAGCCGTTCTGGCGCTTCATGTCGCCATCGCGCGAGAGGAAGTGCAGCATGATGCGCTCATACGACACCTTGGGAAGATGCTGGTCCATGCGATCGCCGAGAACGGCCGGATCGAATCCCTTCACAAGGTCGAGACCGATCCTGGCGAAGTTCTCGAGTGCTGGCGCATCCGCGGGGGCGGGCGGGTTGCGGCGCATGAGTTCGGAGAGGAGCGTGAAGTAATCGCGTGCGGAGAGGGCGTTCACCTGGTCGCGCACCGGCGTCTTCATGTCGATCGCGGGATCGACCTTGACCGGCGGCGTGTACTCCTGGCCCCATGTCGACAGCGGCTGCAGCTTGAAGGCGTCCTGCAGTGCATGGACCGCCGCATAGTCCTCCGGCGTGCCGGTGCAGTAGATGCGGCCGAGCAGCCAGACGAGGGCGGTGGGCGACTTGATCTCTTCCATGCCGTCGGGTACGGCGCCGGACCAGCCGGGGCCGGTGATGAGATAGGTCTTCCTGGCGCCGCCCGTGGTGCGCGAGCCCGGCACCGCGAAGACGTCGGTCCAGCCGCTCAGCATCGGCAGGAGGAAATAGCGCTCACCCATGTCGGGCTGCTCCAGCACCCAGGGCTCGTCGCCGACGTCGAAGAAGGCGGTGGTGTAGAGCGTGTCAGCATTGGGAGCCGTGACGTCACGGAACGAGGCGTCCGGATATTCGCGCAGCTTGATGAGGGTGCCCATCGGCGCGCGGGTGCCCTCGGCCTTGGGAACGTTTGAGATGATGCGCCGCGTCATTTCCATGGTGACGAGCGCGTAGCCGTAGATATAAGCGTCCGAGGCAACTGGAAAGTCATCGGCGCCGCGCAGGAGGTCGGCCAGCGGGCCGTCGAACGCGGTGGCCTGACGGGAGGCAGCGGCAAGGGCAAGCGTGCTCGCGCCCGAGAAGATGATGTCACGACGCGTGGTGCGCATGGAAGTCCCCGCTGAGTTGGGCTACGAGGATGATACTGAACTAAACGTTTGCGAGATTCGGTTTGGAGGACAAAACCCCCTTGAACGCCCCGCGACAGCCTGCCCTGCAACGGCTCGGAGTCGTGGTGGAGCTGCCGGGCCTTCTTACCGAGCATGGCTTGGACGCGGGCGAAATCTTCGCAAGCGCGGGACTGGGCCAGCCGCCGCGCTCCGCTGATGACAAGTTGCCCTTTATCGACACCGTTCAGCTGCTCGAAAAGTCCGCAGCGCTGACCGGCTGCCCGCATTTCGGGCTATTGCTCGGCCAGCGCTTTCAACTGGCACACCACGGGCCGATCGGTGACCTGATGCGCCACGCGCCCACGCTGGGACATGCTCTCGGCGACTTCGTGTCCTGGCAGCCGGGCTATTCGAGCGGCGCCATCGTCTATCTCCATAGGCTGGGGGAGGACCACGCCCTTGGCTATGGCGCGATGGGCGCGGCGAGCCGGGTGCTGCACGACCTCGTCGTCGCGATCGGCGTCAGGATGCTGGACCAGCTGACGCACGGCGCGGTGCGGCCGGAGGAGGTGCATGTCGCGCACAGACCGCCGGCGGACAGATCCGCCTATGCGCGCTACCTGAACGTTGCCGTGCGCTTTAACGAGAATCGGGTCTGCACCGTGCTGTCGAGCGCAGCACTCGGCACCCGGCTGCCGGACGCCTATCACGCGCGCCACCAGGCGATCCAGGCGAAGCTCCGTGAGACGCTGCGCGTTGCCGCAACCGATCTCGCGTCCCGAACCAGGCAGATATTGCGCAACCTCCTGCAGCACGGCACCCCCAGCATGGATGCGGTCGCACAGGCCCTCGCCATGCACCCGCGCACCCTGCGCCGCCACCTGGCGAAGGAGCAGACGAGCTTCGAGATTCTGTGCAACGCCACGCGTTTCGACATGGCGAAGGAACTGCTCGACCTGACCGACCTCCCGGTGAGCGAGATCGGCACGGCGCTGGCCTATGCCTCGCCCAGCGTCTTCGCCGACGCCTTCCGCCGCTGGAGCGGCCTCACCCCCACCGAGTGGCGGCGGCGGTACGGACATGCCGGCCCCGCCTGAACCATCACCCCAGCCAAGCCCACTTGCAATTCGACCCGCATCGGACTAGAGACACCCCCGGTCAGCGCCCGTAGCTCAGCTGGATAGAGCACCAGACTACGAATCTGGGGGTCATGGGTTCGAATCCTGTCGGGCGCGCCATCCCACTACCATTCTGGAACAAAACTCAGAACCTTCCGCCCCTCTGGCCAACCGCCCGGGCGCCGTCCACATCACCGCTTCGGTGGAGTTTGATTGCAAGAGATGGGGTCTGCTTCAGTGCCGGTGCCGGAAGTATTTCCGTTCGGCGGTTCTGGCGACGTTGCGAAATGCCATCGCCGCAGGCGTAAGCGGCTTGTTGCGGCGGTAGATGATGCCCTGGGTGACACTCAGCCAGGGCGGATGGAACGGAAGCTCCTGCATCTGTCCAGACCTCAATTGATCGGCGCAATACTCGGGCCAAATCATGCAAATCGCATTCGAGGCGGACACCACGTCGATCATCGAGCGGGGGGTGGCGCATTCGATGACGGGAATGAAGAACTGCCCATCCTCCGACAATGAGCCCATTCCACATGCCGGCGGCAGAAGCTGTGCGATCCGGCCGGGCAGGCGCGGTCCCGCCAGCGGGAAGCGGGCGATGTCCTCGAGTGTGACCTGGTTGCGCCCCGCGAGCTGATGCCCCGACCTGACGATGATGCTGCCCGGGCGTTCGGGGAAGGGCTCTTTCACGAGATCGGGATTCTTGTTGGCTTCGCTCAGCTCCCCGATGGCGAGATCGAACTCGCCGCTGTGGACGGCATCGGACAGTTTCCACCAGTCGAGCTCCCGCAGGCTGATGGAGATGCCTGCATCCGCAGACTTCATCGCGGTGACGGCGGACGCTGCCCAGGACTGGGAGATGAAGGCGCCAACCGCGATCCGCAGTGTCTCGGCTGAAGAGTTGCGCAACGCCTCGATCTTGCCCTTGAAGGCAACCTCCGCCTTGACGAGCACGGCGGCCTCCTTCAGGGCCCGGCTGCCGTCCGGCGTGACGGACACGCCATGCGGCCCGCGCTCGAACAGGATGATGCCGAGTTCCGTCTCGAGTGACTTGATGATCCGGGTGAGGTGCGGCTGGCTGATGCCAAGGCGCTGCGCGGCGCGATTGAAATTCAGCGTTTCCGCCAGGACCAGCGCGGACTTCAGGCGATCGATCATGCGGGTTGCGATACCATTTTGGTATCGCCAAGCTAGTGTATTGGTATCGGGACTTCAAGTAAGCGACGCTGACCATCTGAGGAGAGAAACGCATGAAGACGCCCCGGAACGTCCTGAACGCCGCAGCCATTGGGGCTCTCGCCGCCATCATCTGGGCCGGTGCCCCGGCGGTTGCCTCCGGCGAAGAGGTGCAATCGGTACCAACCCTCCTCGGCAGCCTGACGCTGGAGAATGGCTATCCCACCCGGGAAACCGCCGACCGTCTGTATGACGAGATGGACTTCCAGCGCGCCACGCAGGCCTATCTCTGGGCGCTTCCCGCTGTCGGGTTCAAGGCGCTCTATGATGCCCAGGCAAAGATGCTCGGCGCCTCCAACGGCGACATCATGTTCTACCGCGACCTGGCCGACAAGGCAGGCATGCTGACGCCCAACATCACCACGCTCTATGCCTTCAGCTTCTGGGACCTGGCGAAGCAGGGCCCGATGGTGGTGGGCGTTCCGGAAGGCCTGACGGCGGGCGGCGTGCTGGACATCTGGCAGCAGCCGATCACCGACATGGGCCAGACGGGGCCAGACAAGGGCAAGGGCGGCAAGTACCTGATCCTGCCGCCGGGCAGCCCTGACATTGATGCGCCGGGTTATCTTGTGTTCCGCGCGCCCTCCAACCAGGTGTGGTTCGGAACGCGCGGGCTTGATCCGGACAAGGCGGTGGCCGAGGCAACGCTGCGCAAGTTCAGCATCTACGGCTGGGACCAGCGCGAGGCGCCGGCGCCGACAACTTTCGCCGAGGTTGGCGGACGGGCCTGGCAATCCGCGCAGCCCGACACGCTGGAATACTGGAAACTGCTGGCCGAACTCTACGCCAATGAACCGGTCGCCCCGCGTGACCGCATGATGTTCGGCATGCTGGCGCCGCTGGGCATCGCGCCCGGCAAGCCCTTCAGCCCCGATGCACGGCAGACGAAGATCCTCACCGAAGCCGCCAAGGTCGGTGAGTTGATGGCGCGCACCATCGCCTATGACAAGCGTTACGAAGGCGCCGCCGTCTATCCCGGCAAGCAGTGGGAATATGCGGTGCTGTTCGACCTCGATCAGGAAGCGCCGGACAAGACCCGCGTGCAGTTCGACGAGCGCTCCTCATGGTTCTATGAGGCGATCGGCATGTCGGCCGGCATGCAGGGCCGCATCGTCGGCTTCGGGCAGGTCTATCTCGAGACGTCGAAGGACAAGGACGGCAACTGGCTGGACGGCGGCAAGACCTACAAGCTGCATGTGGACCCTAATCCGCCGGTGAAGCAGTTCTGGTCCATCACCCTCTACGACAATGTCACGCGTGGACCGCTGATGACCGATCAGGGCGCCGCCGACCTGAGCTCGCGCAAGCCCGATCTCGTCACCAACGCGGATGGCTCCGTTGATGTCTACTTCGGGCCGGAGCGGCCGGCCAATGCATCGAACTGGATCAGGACGACGCCGGGCAAGGGATGGTTTCCGTATTTCCGCTTCTATGCGGCAACCGAACCCTATTTCGACAAGAGCTGGCAGCTCAATGACATCGAACGCGTGAAGTAAGCCGCTTGCTTCAAGCAGATCATTGTGAGGATAGACTGCCATGTCCATGACGAACAGCACTGGTCGCATTTCTTCGGATGAGGCCCGCGCCATCACGCTTGAGGCGTGGCTTTATGCATACGCTCCGCTGCAAGGCTATCAGACCATGTACAGCCAGACCCAGAACAAGGCGTTTGGCGGCTACGTCGGCGGGTTCAATCAGTTCCGGCACTATGCGCGGTCATCAACACCGGCCGACACGGATATCGTGACGCCCAACAACGACACGCCCTATTCATGGGCATGGCTCGACCTTCGGGCCGAACCCATCGTGCTGTCGCTACCGGCCGTGCCCGCGCCCCGCTACTACGTGAACCAATGGTTCGATCTCTACACGCACAATTTCGCCTATACGGGCGTGCGCGCCACGGGAAGGGAGGCCGGGACGTATCTTTTCGCGGGTCCCCACTGGAAGGGAGATGTTCCGAAGGGCATCAGCAAGGTGTTCGTTGCCGAGACCGAGTTCGTCGGGACGTTGACCCGCACGCAACTGCTGGCAGCGGACGATGTGGCCGCGATGCACGCCGTGCAGGAGTCCTACAAGCTGATCCCGCTGTCGCAGTTTGCCGGCACGCACCCACCCGCTCCCGCGCCCGTCATCAACTGGCCGGCGTGGGACGCCGTCAAGGGCGAGGGGCTGGGCTTCATCTCCTATCTGAATGCGTTGCTTCCCTTCATGCCTGTGCATCCGTCGGAGGAGGAGATGTTCGCGCGCTTTGCCCGCATCGGCATCGGCCCGGGTCGGGTCTTCGATGCCGGCACCCTGCCGCCGGAGATCAGGACTGCAATGGAAGCGGGCATCACCGAGGCTTCCAGGGTACTGAAGGAGGGAGCGCTTCAACAAAAGGACTCTCGCGCCCTGTTCGGCACGCGCGAGGCGCTGGGCGAAGGCTGCATCACCAAGCGCAATTATGGCGCGATGCTCGGCATCTATGGCAACACCAAGGAGGAAGCCATCTATGGCAGCCAGCAGACGGACAGTGAGGGCAAGGTTCTCGACGGCAGCCGCCACTGGATCCTACGCTTCGAACCGGGGCAATTGCCGCCCGTTACCGAGTTCTGGTCCATTACCATGTACAGCCTGCCGCAGCGCTTCCTCGTCGACAATGCCCTAAACCGCTATTCGATCGGCAGCCGCACAGAGGGCCTGAAGCAAGGCGACGATGGCTCACTTGAAATCTACATTCAGGCGGACAATCCGGGACCTGAGAAGGAAGCAAACTGGCTGCCTGCCCCGAACGGCCCGTTCTTCTTCGTCGGCCGTTTCTACGGACCGAAGCAGGAGGCGCTGAATGGCAGGTGGGCATTGCCGCCTCTCTTCGAAAAAGAGCCAAATACGTAACGTTGAGAGCGCGCTGGTTTACGGATCCGCCCGCTATTTCGCCTGATTACAGTTCAATTTCAAAAGCATAGCAGTTCGCATCTTCATTCCGCTTGGCGCACCATTTATTTCAATCGCTTAGTATCGCCGTTCTGCTCTCTCTGAGTGCTGGTTTGTGGGCGGTTTTCTAACTCTGTTGCCTTTGAGTTCTGGAAAAGGGCGATCGCAGCATCGACAAGACGCCCGATGTGCGCGAGATTCCGGCCGAGGATCGCGGTTGCTGACTTTCGGCAATGGCCGGTGAGGGTCGCCATGATCTGCGGCGCACAACCCGCTTCCGATAGCATCGTGACTGGCGTGCCGCGAAGATCATGGCAGCGAAGTCCCTCGCTGCCCGCCTTGACACATGGGGCATCCCATCGCCTGGCGAAGTTGCGCTTCTTCCAAGGCATGCCTCTGCTCGTGATGAGGATGACGGGGGACTTGTGTTCAATGCCATCCAACATGCTCTTGAGAGCCATGTCACAGGGGAACTGGACTTGTCGCGTGAAGCCGCTCTTCTCCTGCCTGAGAACAATTTTCTTACAGACTTAGTTTGACCAGCGAAGTCGGAGCAATGAGTTCGATGGACCAGAAGTCCTCTCAACTGATCTCGCGTGGATTGCCTGATGAGCGCTGCCGCCGTACGGTGCTGTGAGTTTTGACACAGCACATGATTGGAACAGGCATTAGACCCTCCACGGAAGATCGGACTTTGGGTTAGCTACTCATGCATTCGACCCCAACGGCAGAAGCTCGGCGGCGCCGAACAGCCGATGAGGCGCAAGACTCATCGTTGGTTGACACAGAGCAAGCCTAACTCGAGTTTGTAACCAAGTTTGGCAATCCGTAAACTCACAGGAGGAACAAATGAAACTGCCTGCATCACGTATCTTTCTCTCGGTTCTGATCGCCTGCGGAACTCTCGTGGCCGCCCAGCCAGCTCTTGCCGGAAAGGTCACTGTGAAGAACTGCAGTTCCAGCAAATGGATCTTCGCTGCCTTCAACGATACGGATCACATCATGGCGATCCCTTTCAGTCAGAGGACGCTCAGCGCAGGCCAATCGGGCACGCTGTCATGCCTGGGAGCGGGGTGCAGGCTTACAGTCAGGAAGGATGACTTCACGCCGCAGTACTTTTTCAGGACTCCCTACTCTGGCAGTGTGCATCTGAACCCCGGCATGCAAATTCGCAGCGGGTCGTGCTGAACAGGCATGTTCGGGTAGGGAACCGTGCTCCGGAAACATCGCAGGTGATGGTCAAGGCCAGATGCTGCGATGTTCCTAGTTCCCGTATGACGACCGTGCCTCTGAAGTGCCCTTGATTAGTTGAGCCGACGAAATCAGTCCGGTCCTGATCGACGGGCAGAGCGTGTCATCGAACTCGTCGTCTCAATCGAGAACGGGGACGCGCTTCGCATCGG
>JADCDC010000319.1 GCA_020252385.1 Aestuariivirga sp. | reverse complement strand
TTGCTGCGGCGACCACCTCATCGGCATTGGGCAGCGCCAGTTTCTCGAGATTAGCCGCATAGGGCATGGGAACATCCTTGCCGGCGACGCGTGCGACGGGCGCGTCGAGGTAATCGAAAGCATGCGTCATGATCTGGGCGGCGATCTCGCTCGTCACCGAGAATTGCGGGAAGCCCTCCTCCACGCAGACACAGCGGTTGGTCTTCCTGACACTCTCGACGATCGTCGGGAGGTCCATGGGGCGGATGGTGCGGAGGTCGATCACTTCCGCCTCGATCCCCTCGGCGGCGAGCTTCTCGGCCGCCGCAATCGCCAAGGTCATGCCGATGCCGAAGGAGACGATGGTGACGTGATGGCCCACGCGCGCGATGCGGGCCTTGCCGATGGGCACCACCCAGTCCTCAAGCTTCGGCACTTCGAAGCTCTTGCCGTAGAGGATCTCGTTCTCGAGGAAGACCACGGGGTTGGGATCGCGGATCGCGGCCTTCATCAGGCCCTTCGCATCCGCCGCCGTATAGGGCATCACCACCTTGAGGCCGGGGATGTGGCCATACCAGGCAGCATAGTCCTGGCTGTGCTGTGCGGCGACGCGCGCCGCCGCACCGGACGCACCGCGGAACACGATCGGGCAGCCCATCTGGCCACCCGACATGTAGAGCGTCTTGGCGGCGGAGTTGATGATGTGGTCGATCGCCTGCATGGCGAAGTTGAAGGTCATGAACTCGACGATGGGCTTCAAGCCGGCGAAGGCTGCACCCACCGCAAGGCCGGTGAAGCCGTGCTCGGTGATCGGCGTGTCGATGACGCGCTGCGGGCCGAACTCCTCCAGCATGCCTTGAGATATCTTGTAGGCGCCCTGGTACTGGCCCACCTCCTCGCCCATCAGGAAGACCTCGGGGTCACGGCGCATTTCTTCCGACATCGCCTCGCGCAGCGCCTCGCGCACCGTCATGGTGACCATCTCGGTGCCTTCGGGCACTTCGGGTGAGGCCGCGGGTGCGGAGGCCAGCACGGCGGGCGCGGCGAGGGGCGGCGCATCGGTCTTCGGGGCTTCTGGCTTTGGGGCTTCCGCCTTGGGGGCGGGTGCGGCATCCGCCTCGCCGATCACCGCGATCGGGGTGTTGACCTTCACGTTCTCGGTGCCGGCCGGGATCAGGATCGAGGTGAGCGGCCCCTCGTCCACCGCCTCGACCTCCATCGTCGCCTTGTCGGTCTCGATCTCGGCGATGACGTCGCCGGGCTTCACCATGTCGCCGACGTTTTTCAGCCACTTGGCGAGCTTGCCCTCTTCCATGGTGGGGGAAAGGGCGGGCATGAGGATCGATGGCATCGCTGTCTGTCTCCCCTCAGGCGTTCACGTAGATGTCGGTGTAAAGCTCCGACGGATCAGGCTCGGGATTGTTTTGCGCGAACTCCGCGGCCTCCGTCACCACCGCACGGATCTCGGCGTCGAACTTCTTGAGGTCGTCCTCGGTCGCGAGCTTGCCCGTCAGGATGCGCGCCTTGACCTGCTCGATCGGGTCATGCTCCTCGCGCATCTTCTGGACCTCTTCCTTGGAGCGGTATTTCGCGGGGTCCGACATGGAGTGGCCGCGGTAGCGGTAGGTCATCATCTCGAGGATGTAGGGGCCCTCGCCCGAGCGGCAGTGATCGACGGCGCGCTCGCCCGCATCGCGCACGGCGCGCACATCCATGCCGTCGACCTGCTCGAAGGGAATGCCGAAGGCGGCACCCCGTGCGCCCAGCTGCTCCGCCATGGCGGTGGAGCGGGTGGCCGCCGTGCCCATGGCATAGCGGTTGTTCTCGATGATGAAGATCACGGGGAGCTTCCAGATCGAGGCCATGTTGAAGGTCTCGTAGACCTGGCCCTGGTTTGCCGCGCCATCGCCGAAATAGGTGACGGCGACATGATCGTTGCCGCGGTACTTGTTGGCGAAGGCGAGGCCGGCGCCGAGCGGCACCTGGGCGCCGACGATGCCATGGCCGCCGAAGAACTGCTTCTCCCGGCTGAACATGTGCATCGAGCCGCCCTTGCCCTTGGAGAGGCCGCCGCCGCGTCCGGTCAGTTCCGCCATGACGCCCTTGGGATCCATGCCGGCGGCCAGCATGTGGCCGTGGTCACGGTAGGAGGTGATGACCTGGTCACCCTCCTTCTGGGCCATCTGCATGCCGACGACGACAGCTTCCTGGCCGATGTAGAGATGACAGAAGCCGCCGATGAAGCCCATGCCATAGAGCTGGCCGGCCTTCTCCTCGAAGCGGCGGATCAGCAGCATTTCGCGGTAGGCGTGGAGCTCTTCCTCGGTGGTGAAGCCGCTGTTGGTGAGGTTCGCCTTCTCACCCTTCGTCAGCTTGCGCGAGATATAGGCCGACTTGACCGCCATGAACGCTTCCTCCAGCCATGATCAGTAGTGTGATCAATAGCATTAAATGGTTGAGAAGGCAGGCGAAATCAAGAATTAACTGGATTTCGGTTTATGAGGCGGAATTCGCTGGCGATTTACCGTGCGGTGAAAGCCACCACGTCGGTGGGCTTCGCCAGTTCGAGCGTGCCGCGGGCGAGTTCGTCGAGAAGATCGGGGTCGATGCTCTCGGGCCTCAGCAGCTTGACCTTGTCCTCGAGGCGGATCCGCTCGGCATGAAGGGCCTCGTGCTTCACCGCCAGTTCCGCGACCTCGACCCTGAGGCCATCACGGTAGGGAAAGCCGCGCGGCCCCTCGAAGGCGTGCCAGGCGAAATAGCCGAGCAGCGCGCAGCAGACGAGGGTGACGACAAGATCGAAGCGGCGCATGGGGGCCTCACGGACAGATGGCCGAGGTTTCGGCGCGTTGGGTTAAGAAACAGTTGAGGGGGCGGCGGCCATGGCTTGCCACGCGCTCCGTGGACCTTGAGCCGGCATAGCGATTCCTCTCCCCCGGAACCGGGGGAGAGGGAAGGGTGAGGGGGTTTTTCCGCGCGTGCCACGGTCAGACGCCCTTCCAGGCTGAACCACCCCCTCACCCCACCCTCTCCCCCACATGCGTGGGGGAGAGGAAGAAAGAGGGGCGGCGTGGGGAGAGGAAGAGGTTTGGGTGAAGCGGCTTTCAACCGAGCCTGGCGAAGATTCGCCCTTGACCTTTGGGGCCATCGTGACGATGTAACTCTTGGAGTTACCAATATGTTGTCGAGCAGCAGATTCGTCGTCGCGGTCCATGCCATGAGCGTTCTTGCGCGCTTCCGGGGCAAGGGGCCCGTATGTTCGGCGCTGGTGGCGCAGAGCGTGCACACCAACCCGGTGGTGATCCGGCGGCTGATGACGGAACTCGAGAAGGCGCATCTGGTGCGCTCGATCGCGGGCCGTGCGGGCGGCTTCGAGCTGAACCGCGACCCCGCGCAGATCACGCTTGCCGACGTCTATTTCGCGGTCGAGGACGAGACCGTGTTCCGCATGCACAAGACCGATCCCCGCTCGCAGTGCCCGGTGGCGGCACAGCTGGGCCAAGTGCTGAACGCGCCGCTCAAGGCGGCCGAATGCGCGCTCCATTCCTCCCTCGCCAAGACGTCGATCCGCGACGTCGCCTCCGCCATCGTCTGACCAGCACCTCGTGGCCGGCGCCGCCCTGAAGGCGAAAGCCGCCCCCCTGCTCTCCCTTCTGGCGCTCGGCAACTTCGTGGTCGGGATGGGCGTCTTCGTGGTGA
>JADCDC010000318.1 GCA_020252385.1 Aestuariivirga sp. | reverse complement strand
CGGCGAAAAAGTTCTGAAGGGGGCGGGGATGGCACGGAAGCTGAATGTGGGCGTGGTCGGATGCGGCAACATCTCGCTCACCTATTTCAAATTTGCGCCGCTGTTCCGCTCAATCGAGATCGCGGCCTGCGCGGACCTCAACCACGGCCTTGCCGAACAGCGCGCGGGCGAATTCGGCGTCACCGCCATGACGCCTCAGGCCCTTCTCGCAGCACCTGAGATCGACATCGTGCTGAACCTCACGGTGCCGGCCGCGCATTTCGCGGTTTCGCTCGCGGCGGTGACGGCGGGAAAGCATGTCTACTCCGAAAAGCCGCTGACCCTGAGCCTCAAGGACGGGCTGGCGCTGAAGGCAGCGACGGAGAAGCACAAGGTGAAGCTCGCCTGCGCGCCGGACACGATCCTCGGCGGCGCGCATCAGCTGGCGCGCAAGGCGGTGGATGACGGCGTCATCGGCAAGGTGACGGGCGGCACGGCGGTGATCATGGGACACGGCATGGAGCACTGGCACCCCAACCCGGATTTCTTCTTCAAGCCGGGCGGCGGGCCGGTCCTTGACATGGGGCCCTATTACATCGGGGCACTCATCAACCTGATCGGACCCGTGACGCGCGTGGCAGCTCTCTCCTCCGCCGCAACGCCCTTCCGCACCATATCGAGCGCGCCGCGCGCCGGGCAGAAGATCAAGGTGGAGACGCCGACGAACATCCACGCGCTCCTCGAATTCGCCAGCGGCGCCACGGTCACGCTGCTCGCGAGCTGGGACGTCTGGGCGCATCGCCACCCGCTCCTTGAACTCTACGGCACGGAAGGCTCGCTCTTTGTACCGGACCCCAATTTCTTCGGTGGGGACGTGCTGACAACGCGGCGCGGCGGCGCGGCCGAGGCCTTGCCGGGATGGGACCACCCGCTGGGCATTGGCAATCATCCGGACGGGAAAGGCCCGATGCTCGCCAATTACCGTGCCGCGGGATTGGCCGATCTCGCGGACGCCATCCTGAAGCGGCGCGATCCCCGCTGCTCGATCGACCGCGCACTCCATGCGGTGGAGGTGATGACGGGGATCCTCGCATCGGGTGCCGATGGCAAGTTCAAGCGGATGAAGACGAGCTGCACGCGGCCGAAGCCGCTGCCGCCGGATGCGGCACGGGCGCTGATGGGGTGATGGATCCACCGCGCCCCGTCTTCCCCCTCTCCCCCGCTTCAGCGGGGGAGAGGGAGGGGTGAGGGGGTCTTGCCACGCGGGAATTGGACGAGCACCCGACTCGCTGCAGCCACCCCCTCACCCTGCCCTCTCCCCCACATGCGTGGGGGCGAGGAAGAGGTGTGGTGGATCAGGACAACCTTCCTCCATCCTCGCTGAAGCGGTGCAGGAGGGTGGGGGTGAGGTGGGCGGTATCGCCGGGCTTGAAGGCGGTCTTGCCCTCCTCGCGCGCGGTGAGGAGGCCGTGCGGGGTTTTTATGTAGAGGAAGGAATCGCTGCCCAGCACCTCGGTGTATTCGACGGTGCCGGAGATCTCGCCAGCGCTTCCGGAGATCGTGAAGTGCTCGGGCCTCACGCCCACGCTGTGCGCCTTGTGGTGGGCGGCGGGGGCACCCGTGATGAAGTTCATCTTCGGCGAGCCGATGAAACCCGCGACGAAGGTGTTCGCCGGGTTCTCGTAAAGCTCCATGGGTGTGCCCACCTGCTCGACGCGGCCCGCCTGCAGCACCACGATGCGGTCAGCGAGCGTCATCGCCTCCACCTGGTCATGCGTCACGTAGATCATGGTGGTGTTCGGCATGGAGCGCTTGAGCTTCGCGATCTCCATGCGCGTCTGGACGCGCAACGCGGCATCGAGATTCGACAGGGGCTCGTCGAAGAGGAAGACCTTGGCGCCGCGCACGATGGCACGCCCGATCGCCACGCGCTGGCGCTGCCCGCCCGAGAGCGCCTTGGGGAGCCTGGCGAGATAGGGGGTGAGTTGCAGCATCTCCGCCACCTTCTCAACCTTCTCGCGGATCTCGGCGCGCGGCAGTCCCTGGTTCTCCAGCGCGAAACCGATGTTCTCATAGACGCTCATGTGCGGGTAGAGCGCATAGGACTGGAACACCATGGCAATGCCGCGCTTCGAGGGCGGCACGTCATTCACCACCGCATGGTCGATCTCGAGCGTTCCCGAGGAGATCGACTCGAGCCCGCAGATGGTGCGCAGCAGCGTAGACTTGCCGCAGCCCGAGGGCCCGACGAAGACCACGAATTCGCCTGACGCGATGTCGAGGTTCACGTCCTTCAGGATGTGGACGGCGCCGAAGGACTTGTTGAGCCTGGTGAGCTTGATGTCGGCCACGTGTCGTCAGCCTCCCTTGACCGAGCCCGCGAGCAGACCGCGGACGAAATAGCGTTGCAGCGAGAAGAACACGACGAGCGGCACGATGATGGTGATGAAGGCCGAGGCCGTGAGGATCTCCCAGTTGCCGCCGCGCGAACCCAGAAGCGAGTTGAGCTGGAAGGTCAGCACCACCTTATCCGGCTCGCTGCCGAGGAACACCATGGCGACGAGCAGGTCGTTCCACACCCACAGGAACTGGAAGATGGCGAAGGACGCGAGCGCCGGGAACGACAGCGGCAGCACGATGCGGCGGAAGATCTTGAAGTCGCTCGCACCGTCCACTTGCGCCGACTCGATCAGGTCCTTCGGGAGGCCTGCGATGTAGCTCCTGAGCAGGTAGATGGCGAAGGGCAGGCCGAAGCCCGTGTGCGCCAGCCAGATGCCGAGATAGGTCTTCGAGAGGAAGCCTGAGGCATTGTAGAGCTTGAGCAGCGGGATCAGCGACATCTGCAGCGGCACAACGAGGAGGCCGACGATGACCGCGATGAGGAAGCCGCGGCCCGGAAGCTTCATCCAGGCCAGCGCATAGGCGG
>JADCDC010000317.1 GCA_020252385.1 Aestuariivirga sp. | reverse complement strand
TTGCGCGCGAGGAGGCGGCGCGCAGGGCGGAGGTGCTGAAGCTTTCGCCCTATGACGCGCTGGTCGAGCAGTATGACCCCGGCAGCCGGTCGGCCGAGATCGCCCGCGTCTTCGCCGATCTCAAGCGCTTCCTGAAGGACTTCATCCCGGAGGCGCTCGAGGCGCAGGCGGGGCGGCGGGCGTCGCGGCCGCTGAAGGAACTCCGTGGTCCCTTCCCCATCGAGCAGCAGAAGGCGCTCGGCCTTGAGCTCATGAAGGCGGTGGGCTTCGACTTCAACCACGGCCGCCTTGACGTGTCGCATCACCCGTTCTGCGGCGGCGTTCCCTCCGACGTGCGGATGACGACGCGCTACCGCACGGACGAATTCCTCTCCTCGCTCATGGGCATCCTGCACGAGACGGGCCACGGGCTCTACGAGCAGAACCTGCCGCATGACCTCGGCCACTGGCCGAGCACCAGGGCGCGCGGCATGGCGGCGCATGAGAGCCAGAGCCTGTTCCAGGAGATGCAGCTCTCGCGCCGGCCCGAATTCTGGGAGTTCGCCCTGCCGCTGGCCCGCCGCATCCTCGGGATCGAGAACGTCGATGCCGGGGACATGCTGGCCTATGTCAACCACGTCGAGCGGGGCTTCATCAGGGTAGATGCCGACGAGGCGACCTATCCGCTGCACGTGATCCTGCGCTTCGAGATCGAGCAGGAGCTGATCTCAGGCAAGCTCCAGGCGCGCGACGTGCCGGAGGCCTGGGACGCGCGGATGCGGGACTATCTGGGCCTCTCGACCGCGGGGAACTTCAAGGACGGGCCGATGCAGGACGTGCACTGGCCCTCCGGCGCCTTCGGCTATTTCCCGAGCTATACGCTGGGCGCGATGATGGCGGCCCAGCAATGGGCGGCGGTCGAGCGCGCCATTCCGGATGCGCCCCGACAAGTGGCGCGGGGGGATTTCGCCGCCATCAATGCCTGGCGGAAGGAGAACATCTGGTCCAGGGCCTCGATGCTGTCGACGCCTGAGATCATGCGGCAGGCCACGGGCGAGCCACTGAACGCGAGGTATTTCGAGGCACATCTGAAGAAGCGCTACCTCGATTCCTGACGGAAAAAGGCCCGTCACGTGGACGGGCCCGCGCTTCTTCTGGCTATGGCTGACGGATCAGTAGCAGGGCAGATAGGGATAGTAGCCGCAGGTTGTTGAGAGCGTAGGGAACGCCGGAGCGTTCCGGAAAGAACCCGTCACATGGCGTCTTTTGGCAACAGGACCGTGAAGCCGAAGCGCGCGCCCCAGCCTTCCGGCCCTGCTCCCTCGGGCGTGTCGACCCAGTAGCGCACACCGCCGAAGAAGCTCACCGGCAGCTTGCCGTCGATCCTCACGAGCTTCGACACCACGAAATTGGCGGGAACGCTCCATTCGTCGTCGATCCAGTCGTAGGTCGACTCGGTGTTGAGGGTGAAGGTCCAGGCGTCCTTCGTCGTGTAGCTGAGGAAGGGCTGCAGGTATGAGGCGTTGACCTCGTCCTCCTCGTCGCCGGTGATCGACCATATCTGGTTGGCGAGCACGCCGACGGTCCAGCCACTGCCCTGCCAGAGGGCCACCGCTGTGGGTCCGGCGCCGAAGGTGTCAGGCCCCAGGAGCTCGTCAGTAGCGGTCGGAACATAGAGCACTGGGCCCACGCCCCAGGTGATGCCGTTGACCGTCCGGGCCGGCGACAGGAAGAAGCTCTGGGTGGTGTTGCCGAGGCCGAACTGCGTTCCGGCGCCGGGGAACATGTCGGTCTGCCAGACGACCGGCAGGATGGTGCGCGAGATGAGGTTCCAGTCCTCGTTGAGGCTGAAGGGGATGACGGGCTGGAGGTTCGTCAGCACCTGCTCGCCATCCTCGAGGGGGCCAAAGCCGCTGTTGTAGTTGCCCTGCACCGGAATGCTGATCAGCTTGGCGAGCGGATTGGCGAGCTGGGTGGCGAGTTCCTCGGAGTTATCCGCAAGGGCCGGAGAGCAACCGGCGGCGACCAGAACCGCAATCGCGGCGTATCTCATCATGTCCCACTCCTCCCCCTTACGAATTGGTCGACCTGATTCACCTGGATAGGACTCTCCGGTTTCGCATGTGGTTTAGCATACCACCGCGGAACGCGTGCCGATTTTGATTTGGGGACAAAACGGGTGGATGGCCGCCGCCAGGGCCCGCCCCCACGGTGATGCCTTGCATTGCACGGGCTTTTCCGCCATAAGCCGCCTCGCTGTAAGGCACCCGGCTGGGGGCTGAACGGAAGGGCCGCGCAAGCGGCCAGGGGGAAAACCCCGTCTTCCCGTGTCTCCGCTCTTTCGTTTGACCGGTCTTTCGAGCCTTTGCGATGGGTTCGAAAGAGGCTCTGCGCCGGATGTCCGAAGTTGTTGAAACGTAACGAAAGGCTATAACCCAATGGCTCTCTACGAGCACGTGTTCCTGACCCGTCAGGACGCTGCCCCGGCGCAGGTCGATGCCCTGACCGAGCAGTACAAGGCCCTGATCGCCGCCGGCGGTGGCAAGGTCACCAAGACCGAATACTGGGGCTTGAAGTCCCTCACCTTCCGGATCCGCAAGAACCGCAAGGCGCACTACACCCTCTTCAACATCGACGCCCCCTCGGCCGCCGTCCAGGAGATGGAGCGCCAGATGTCGATCTCGGAAGACGTGATCCGCTTCATGACCGTGAAGGTCGAAGCCCATGAGGATGGCCCTTCCGCGCAGATGCGCCGCCGCGAGGATCGCGAGCGCCGCGAGGACCGCGTCGAAGCCACAGAGGAGAGCAACTGATGTCCGCTCCGCAAGCCCGCCGGCCGTTCTTCCGCCGCAAGAAGAGCTGCCCCTTCACCGGCGATAACGCGCCGAAGATCGACTACAAGGACGTGCGCCTCCTGCAGCGCTACGTCTCCGAGCGCGGCAAGATCGTGCCGAGCCGCATCACCGCGGTGTGCGCCAAGAAGCAGCGCGAGCTGGCCCAGGCCATCAAGCGCTCCCGCTTCCTGGGCCTGCTGCCCTATGTGCTGAAGTAAGGAGTACGCGAACATGGAAGTCATTCTTCTCGAGCGCGTTTCCAAGCTCGGCCACATGGGCGAGGTGGTGAAGGTCAAGGACGGCTACGCCCGCAACTTCCTGCTCCGCCAGGGCAAGGCGCTGCGCGCCACCGATGCCAACAAGGCGAAGTTCGAACGTGATCGCGCCGCCCTCGAGGCCCGCAACGCCGAGCGCCGTTCCGCTGCCGGCGAGGAAGCCAAGTCGCTCGACGGCAAGAGCTTCACGCTGATCCGCCAGGCCGGTGAATCGGGCCAGCTCTATGGCTCCGTTTCCCCGCGCGACATCGCGGATGCAGCCGCCGCGATCGGCGTCAAGGTCGACCGTGGGCACATCCAGCTCACGACCCCGATCAAGACCATCGGCCTCTACCAGGTCACGGTCTCGCCGCATCCGGAAGTCGAGGTGCTGGTCACCGTGAACGTGGCCCGCTCGCCCGAGGAAGCCGCCGCCCAGGCCCGCGGCGAGGACCTCACCGGCCCGGTCTCCGACCGCGCCGAGATCCGCGCCGCCGCCGAGGCCCTCTTCGAGGAAGCCCAGGCCGAGGCCGCTGCGGAACAGAACGGCTAAGTTTACGCCACAGCGAAACATCGAAGGGCCGCCCCATGGGGCGGCCCTTTATCTTTTGCTTGTCAGGCGGCTTCTGCCCTGCCGATGAGCCGCGCCATGTGGCTTGGCCTGGCGCCCATGCGGGCGGACGCCTCACCGCTGCTCAGTCCGCTTGCCAGGCTGCTCAGACCCGCCACATCCCCCGGCGACAGCCTTCTGCACGCGGAGCGGGAGAATGTTCCCCTATCCAGTCGGCATTGATGCAAGCCACGGTTAACCCTCGTGATTTCACCCCCTTGCGCATTCCGATCCAAAGACATTAAACTTTAATTAATCTATGTCTGGGGGGAACATCAGCGCCCAAGGGGCGGTGAGGTGAGGGAGTGCAGGATGTACAATCTGCTCGATCGCGCTTTGAAGACGGTGATGGCAAGGGGCACGCTCCGCGTGACAGGTCCCGATGGGGTGGTCCGCGACTATGGCGACGGGACCGGCCAGCCAGTGAACCTTCATATCCGCACGCCGCTCGCGGCGGCGAAAGTGGCGGCGGACTCCGATCTCTATATCGGCGAATGCTACATGGACGGGACGCTCGACGTCTCGGGCGGCAGCACCATCTATGACGTCATGGCATTGATCCTGGAGAATGCCCAAGGCCACCGCATACCCAAGGTCGTGAAGGCCGCATATGCCGTGCGGAAGGCGTTGAAACGTGTTGACCAGTACAATCCCGTGGGCAAGGCCAAGAGCAACGTCGCGCACCATTATGACCTTTCGGGAGCGCTTTACGATCTCTTCCTCGACCGCGACCGGCAGTATTCCTGCGCCTATTTCGAGACCGACGACGGCTCGCTCGAGGATGCGCAGCTGGCCAAGAAGCGCCACCTCGCGGCGAAGCTCGACATCAAGCCCGGCATGAAGGTGCTCGACATCGGCTCGGGCTGGGGCGGGCTTGGCCTCTACATCTCGGAAATCTGCGGCGCCGAGGTGACGGGCGTCACCCTGTCGGAAGAGCAGCACAAGGTCTCGAACGAGCGCGCCAGGCAGCGCGGCGTTTCGGAGCGCGTGCAGTTCCTCTTGAAGGACTACCGCCACCTCAACCAGAAATTCGACCGCATCGTGTCGGTCGGCATGTTCGAGCATGTGGGTGTGGGGCACTTCAAGGAGTTCTTCACGAAAGTGAACGGACTGCTGAAGGATGACGGTGTAGCCGTGCTCCACTCGATCAACCGCTCCGACGGGCCGGGCGCCACCTCGGCCTGGATCAAGAAGTACATCTTCCCCGGCGGCTATATCCCCGCCCTCTCCGAAGTGCTTCCGCACATCGAGAAGGCAGGCCTCTACGTCACCGACGTCGAGATCCTGCGGCTCCACTACGCCAAGACGCTGCGCGAATGGGGCCTGCGCTTCGCCGACCACCGCGAGCGGGCGAAGGAACTCTATGACGAGCGCTTCTGCCGCATGTGGGAGTTCTACCTCGCCAGCTCCGAATGCGCCTTCCGCTACGCCGGCATGAACAACTTCCGGATCCAGTTCGCGAAGAACCAGCACGTGCTGCCGCTGACGCGCAACTACATCATCGAGGAAGAAGAGCGGCTGCGCGTCATCGACTCGAAGCTGCCGCGGCTGAAGTCGGTGTCGGTGGACTGAGCGGACACGCTCCCGTCACCTCCCTCACCATGCCCGGGCCTGACCCGGGCATCCTTTTTGGCAGCCGCCCGAAAAGGATCGCCGGGTCAAGCCCGGCGAAGGTGAGAAAGGCGATCCGCCCACCATTGTGAATAACGGGCAAAAGGCGCATAAAGTCGCCGCAAACGTTCGCTATTTGTTTACCGTGATCCGATGACCCCGACTTCCAATCGCCGCGCCGTCGAGACGGCCCAGGACGACGCATATCGCACACCTCCCCACAACCTCGAGGCGGAACAGGCCTTGCTGGGCGCGATCCTCGTCAACAACGAGGCCTGCGACAAGGTCTCGGGCTTCCTGAACCCCGAGCATTTCTTCGAGCCGCTGCATGCCCGCATCTTCGAGGCGGCCTCCACCCTCATCAGGATCGGCAAGCTCGCGAGCCCCGTGACGCTCAAGAGCCATTTCGAGAATGATCAGACGCTGAAGGAGATCGGCGGCACGGCCTATCTGGCGCGGCTTGCGGCCAACGCCACGACGATCATCAACGCCGAGGAATATGGCCGCACCGTCTATGAGTTGGCGCAGCGCCGGAAGCTGATCGGGGTCGGCACCGATCTCGTCAACGAGGCCTTCGAGCCCGAGATCGAGGACTCGGCCAAGGACCTGATCGAGCGCGCCGAGCAGACGCTCTATGCGATGGCGGAGACGGGCAAGTACGGCCAGGGCTTCCACCCTTTCGCGCGCGCCCTAACCGATGCCGTGGACATGGCGGCAAGCGCCTATCAGCGCGATGGCGGACTTTCCGGCATCTCGACCGGGCTCAAGGACCTCGACGAAAAGATGGGCGGCCTCCAGTCCTCCGACCTCATCATCCTGGCGGGACGGCCTGCCATGGGCAAGACATCGCTCGCCACCAACATCGCCTACAATATCTCCAAGGCCTACAAGGCGGAGCACCTGGCGGATGGCTCGGTGAAGGTGAACGATGGCGGTGTCGTCGCCTTCTTCTCGCTCGAAATGTCGGCCGAGCAGCTGGCCACCCGCATCATCTCGGAACAGGCGATGATCCCGTCCGAAAGGATCCGCCGCGGCAAGATCACCGAGGACGAGTTCGCCAAGATCGTCGAAGTCACGCGCGAGATGCAGTCGCTGCCGCTCTACATCGATGCGACGGGCGGCCTCACCATCGCGCAGGTCGCGGCGCGCGCCAGGCGCCTCAAGCGCCAGCGGGGCCTGGGCCTTGTCGTCGTCGACTATCTCCAGCTTCTCACCGGCTCATCGCGCCGGGCGGCGGAGGGCCGCGTGCAGGAGGTCTCCGAGATCACCGTGGGCCTCAAGGCGCTGGCGAAGGAACTCGCCGTGCCGATCGTCGCCCTGTCCCAGCTCTCGCGCCAGGTCGAGAACCGCGACGACAAGCGCCCGCAACTTTCCGAC
>JADCDC010000316.1 GCA_020252385.1 Aestuariivirga sp. | reverse complement strand
GCGGCGCGCTTCGCCTTCCTGCTCGGCATTCCGGCGATCGCCGGCGCCGGCGTCCTGAAGCTTGGCGATGCGGTTGCCTCGGGCGAGAGCATCACCTTCGGCATGCTGCTCACCGCGATCCTCACCTTCTTCGTCGCACTCGGCACCATCACCGTGCTGATGAAGATGGTGCGCCACGTGAGCTTCCTGCCCTTCGCGGTCTACCGCGTCATCCTCGGCGTCGTGCTCCTGGCGCTGATCTATTCCGGAATGCCCTTGGGTGGGGTGAACTGACCGGCCGCGCGGTAGCGGTAGAGATAGCCGGGCACGATTCCCTCGATGCCCTGCGGCGCGATCCCCAGCCCCTCGAGGCTCAAGCCATCGCGCCGCGCCGTCTCGCTCACCACATTGTCGGATCTCAGCAGTTCCACCTGGTCCAGCGTCAGCATGGGCTTCGGCAGGAGGCCGAGGATCCCCGCTTGCAGCTTGGCAAGGCCCCAGGGCAACGGCACCAGCAGGCGCTTGCGGCCGATGGTGTCGAGGGTGAACTGCATGAGCTGCTTGAAGGTGAGCACTTCGGGCCCCCCCAGCTCATAGGTCTTGCCAGTGGATTCGCCCTCATCGACGAGCTTTGCCACCGCCTCGGCGATGTCGCCCACGAACACCGGCTGGAACTTCGTCTCCCCGCCGCCGATCAGCGGCAGGAAGGGGGCGATGCGCGCCAGCCCCGCGAAGCGGTTGAAGAAGGAATCCTCCGGCCCGAACACGATCGAGGGCCGCAGCACGATGGCGCCGGGGAAGGCGGCCCTGGCGCGCCTCTCGCCCTCGGCCTTGCTCCGCGCATACTGGGCGGTTGAGTTCTCGTCGGCACCGATCGCCGACATCTGGATGAACACCCGCGCCCTGGCGGCCTTGGCGGCCTTGGCGGAAGCCTCCGCGCCGAAGGCATGCACCGCGTCGAAGCTCTGGGCGCCAGCCGAATAGAGCACACCCGTCAGGTTGATCACGGCATAGGCCCCCTCGCAGGCGGCGGCAAGCGAGGCGGGGTAGCGCACATTGGCCTGCACCATCATGATCTGCCCGGTATTGCCCAGGGGCTGCAGGTGCCCGGCCAGGTCCGGCCGCCGGCAGGCCACCCGGATGCGGTAGCCGCGCCTGGCCAGCGCCCTCACGATATGCCGGCCAAGGAAGCCCGATCCGCCGATGATGGTGATGAGTCTGTCGGAAGGCTGAACGAGCACGGAAATCACCCTGATGTTGCGTCGGGGCCTTTTAGCGCCGCCCCCGCGCCGATGCAAAGGCCGTCCTCGGAGGAGATACGATGCCGGAACGACTTCGGTTGACAGGCCCCCCAAGCCTCTCTAAGAGACGCCCCGCTGGCCCAGATGGCGGAATTGGTAGACGCACTAGTTTCAGGTACTAGCGCTGAAAGGCGTGGAGGTTCGAGTCCTCTTCTGGGCACCATCCCTACAGAAACAGAAACGGCAACCCGCGGGATCCTCCGATGGCAGTGAAGCTTTACAAGGGCGACCTGCCCAGCGGCCTCGACCTGGGGCCCTCGGTGGCGGTCGACACGGAGACGCTGGGGCTGGTCCCGCGCCGCGACAAGCTGTGCCTCGTCCAGCTGTCCTCGGGTGATGGCAACGCGCACCTGGTGCAGCTCGACCGCAGCAGTTATGACGCGCCCAACCTCAAGGCGCTGTTCGCCGATCCCGCCGTCACCAAGATCTTCCATTACGCCCGTTTCGACGTGGCGGTGATCAAGCACTACCTGGGCGTGGACACCGCGCCGCTCTACTGCACCAAGATCGCCTCCAAGCTCACCCGCACCTATACCGACCGCCACGGACTCAAGGACCTGATCAAGGAGCTCCTTGGCATCGAGCTCAACAAGCAGCAGCAGAGCTCGGACTGGGGCGCCCACATGCTCTCGGACGCCCAGAAGCAATATGCCGCGCAGGACGTGATCTATCTCCATGAGCTGAAGTCGAGGCTCGACCAGATGCTGGCGCGCGAGGGCCGGGCGGAGATCGCCAGGGCCTGTTTCGCCTTCATCCCGACGCGCGCCGCCCTCGATCTCGCTGGCTGGACCGAGGACGATGTCTTCGCCCACTGACACGGCCCGCAAGGCCGTCCGGCGGGCGGCGCTGGCCCGCGGGCTGAGCTGGCTTGCCGCCGCCCTGGGGCTGGGCTTCGTCGTCATGTTCCTCGTCCAGGCCGGGCTGTTCAGCGCACTTGTGCCGCAGGAACCAGCACCGGCCCCCGAGGTGCGCCCAGACCAGATCTCCGCCGTCCAGTCCACGGTGAGCGGCATCGACCGGGAGCAGCAGCCCTATGAGGTGACGGCCAAGCGCGGCTGGCAGGACGACAAGAACCCCTCCCTCGTCCACCTGGAGGAGCCGGAGGGCCGCTTCCGGCGCGCCGCCGGCACGGAATACACGATCCGCGCCGATACCGGCCTCTATGACACCGGGACGCGGAAGCTGGACCTCGCCGGCAACGTGATCCTGGAGCGCAAGGACCGCTTTGCGGCCCGCATGGAACGGGCCAATGTGGTGGTGGAGGAGAAGCGCCTGGTCTCGGAGGGGCCCGTGGCGGTCACCTTCGGGTCCGGCACGGTTGATGCCAACGGCATGCAAATAACCGATGACGGTGGACGAATTCTGTTCTTGAATGGCGTCAAGGCACGCTTTGACGCGCCACAGGCCAAGGGAGACGCAACACCATGACGACCAGGCTCGCCGCCTTTTTCGCCGCGGCATTCGTGCTGCTGAGCGCCACCACCCCCCATGCCCAGACGGCCCAGGCGCCGGTGCCGGTGGACATTTCCGCCAATGAGATGGAAATCCTCGATGCCGAGAAGAAGGCCATCTTCAAGGGCGCGGTGGACGCCACGCGCGGCACGACGAGGCTCAAGTCGGACACGCTGACCGTGACCTATGCCGAGGTGAAGCAGCCGGACGGCTCGATGAAGACCGACGCCACCGACCTCGACGCGCGTGGCAACGTCACCATCAAGACCCCGCGCGAGACCATCACCGGCGACTGGGCCAAGTTCAACCCGCAGACCAACAAGCTGGTGGTCGGGGGCGCGGTGAAGCTCGTCCAGGGCGCCACGGTGCTTTCCGGCAACGAGCTCCGCGCCGATCTCAACACCGACAAGATCCAGATGATGGGCGGCCGCGTGAAGGGAAGCTTCCTGCCGGACTGACGGACTTAAGCGAAAATTAAACCCATTTGGTGGACATTCGGTTGGCACGTGACGAAGACGTTGTGACAGACAGGAAGGCTCCGAGAATGGCGCCCCGGCGGGCACAGATTCCGCAGACGGGTGGCACGGAGCGGGCCAGGGCTGCGCAGTCCGGGCTGGTGGTCGAGGGGCTGAGGAAGTCCTACAAGCGCCGGCCCGTGGTGCGCGATGTCTCGCTCTCCGTCAGGCGCGGTGAAGCTGTGGGACTTCTGGGACCCAATGGCGCCGGCAAGACCACCGTGTTCTACATGATCACGGGACTCATTGCCGCCGACAGCGGCCGGATCAGCCTCGACGGCACGGAGATCACCCATCTGCCCATGTACCGGCGGGCACGACTGGGGATAGGATATCTGGCGCAGGAGAGCTCGATCTTCCGCGGCCTCACGGTCGAGGAAAACATCCGTGCGGTGCTGGAGCTGACCGAGGGCTCCAGGCAATCGCGCGAGGCCAAGTTGCGTGAGTTGCTCGATGAGTTCTCAATTGCCCACCTCCGGAATTCGCCGGCTGTTGCGCTCTCTGGCGGAGAGCGTCGCCGCGTGGAAATCGCCCGCGCCCTCGCAGCCGACCCCGAGTTCATGCTCCTCGACGAGCCCTTCGCGGGAATTGACCCGATTGCGATCAGTGATATTCGCCAGCTGGTGCGACAGCTCACCACTCGGGGAATCGGGGTGCTTGTTACGGATCACAACGTCCGCGAAACCCTCGAACTCATCGACAAGGCGCTCATCATCCATGAGGGCCAGGTCCTGACCGAAGGCACGCCGGCGGAGATCGTTTCGAACCCCGACGTGCGGCGCTACTACCTCGGCGCCGACTTCAGCCTGTGAGACCCGAGAGCGCGCCATGGCGCTGAACCAGAGGCTCGAGCTTCGCCAGGGTCAGTCGCTTGTCATGACGCCCCAGCTGCAGCAGGCGATCAAGCTGCTGCAGATGTCGAACATCGAGCTCCAGGCCTTCGTCGACCAGGAGCTCGAGCGCAACCCGCTGCTCGAGCGCGATGAACGAAGCGAGGTCCACAAGGAGCCCCCATCGCAGGCCGAGCCCCAGCCGGACATGGTGAGCGCGCTGCTCGCCAACACCGGCGCCGAGGAACGGCTGAGGACGCTCGATACCGACCTCGACAATGTCTACACCCACGAGGCGCGGGCCGATGCGGAGAACCGCACCGCGCAAGGCGCGCAGGATTCAGGCTGGTCCTCGCTCCGGCCGCAAGGTGCGATGTCGCTCAATGCCGAGGACAACGACTTCGCCGCAACGCTCTCCCGGCAGCCCACACTTGCCGAGCACCTGACGGAGCAGATGAGCCTGCTCCTCGCCGCGCCCGCCGAACGGCTGATCGGCCAGCACCTCATCGGCATGCTGAACGAGGATGGCTACCTCTCCGCCGGGGTCGAGTCCGTGGCCGAAACACTGGGCGCCCCCCTCGCCGAGGTCGAGGCCGTGCTGGCGAGGCTCCGGACCTGCGACCCGGCCGGCGTCTTCGCCCGTGACCTCAAGGAGTGCCTCAGCCTGCAGCTCAGGGAGCGGAACCGCTACGATCCCGCCATGGCGGCGCTCGTCGCCAATCTGGAGCTCCTCGCCAGGCGGGACTATGCCGCGCTCAAGACCCTCTGCGGCGTCGACCTCGACGACCTCAAGGACATGATCGCGGAACTCCGCGCCCTGAACCCCAAGCCCGGCCACGCCTTCG
>JADCDC010000315.1 GCA_020252385.1 Aestuariivirga sp. | reverse complement strand
GGTGGAATAGCGCAAGAGCTGCTCGCCCTTCGTGGTGATCCACTTCGAATGCGTGCCCGGCGTCACGAAATGAGTGACGCCGAGATCGAGGGAGCCGAACACCTGCACCTCTTCCGACCGCATCACGTCCGGCATGCCGTTGGGTGCGCGGTAGCTCAAGCCCGTGGCGAAGGCGATGCGCCGGCCCGACGCGGTCGTGTGCATGTGGAGGGCGCGCGCGAGATCGGCGGCACTGGCGGGGCAGGGAAGATAGGGAAGCTCGATCCAGCCCTGGCGCGAGGTGATCATGCCCGCCGCCATCACCGGAAACTTCACGTCCCACGCCCCGATGTGCCGCTCGAGCGCGGCCTCGAAGGCGCCGTCCTTCACCGCAAGGATGCCTTCGGCTGCGGAGATCGTGTCGAGCACCCGCCCGTCCGCCGCCACGCGATAGGCGCGGAAGGAGGTCGTTCCCCAGTCCAAGGCAATGAAGTCTGTCGTCATGCCCCCTACATAACGCGCGGCACGACGAAATGCACGGCGGAATGGCGCTCAGCCCATCCGGGTGAGGGCGGCGTTGATCGCCGGGTGAAGCTTCGGGTGCTCGGCTCTGAGCGCTTCCACCAGCGCCTGTTCCCCCAGCGACAGCCGGCCGTCCCGCAGCAGCCGCTCCGCGAGCCACAAGGCTTCCACGTCGGTGATCGATTCCGCCGCGACCTGCCTTTCCGTCCGCTGGCGGACGTAGTCCTCCATGACATCGGGCGCTCTATAGGCGTTCACGATCTCGCGCAGGCTCACCACCATGTTCTTCATGAAGCGCCCAGGGTCGACCGAAGTATCGTTCAGCCAGGCCTCGCGCCGCAGCGCCTCTTCGCGTGTTGGCGGGGAGAAACCGGATGCGAACATGATGTGGTTGAGAATGGCCTTGGCGAAGAGGTCCACCCAGGCCGGGTCGTCCTCGCTGCCGCCCCGCATATGGTCGATGTCGAGGAGGACCTCCGCCTCCTCGCGCGTGATGGCGATGCCTTCATGCCCGCCTGCTGCATAGAGCACGCGCCGCAGCAGCGTCACCTCTCGCTCCGAGATGCGATTGCGCCTCAACACCAGCGCCTTCACCTCGCGCAGCGCGAAGACCGCGAGTTCGCCCGGCGCGGAGATCGCCTTTTCGAGCACGTTGATCAGCAGTTCGAGTTCCGTGTCACTCGCGATGACGCCGTCATGGATGATCCGGGCGATCAGCCAGTCGACGTTCTCCGGGCTCACATAGCCCTGCGGCGCCAACTGGTGGACTGTGTAGTCGGTCAGCGCCTCAATGAAGAGTGCCCGCCACTCCTCGCCATACTCCCGCGCCGAATGGTTGAGATCCAACAGCCATGCCGCCTCATCTGCCGATATCTGGCCGTCGCCATAGACGATGCGCCGGATGGCCAAAACGTCCTCAGGCCCGATCAGGCCGGAGTCGGCAATCCGCGACAAGGCTTCTGGCATGGCTTTCGGCATTCGGACCTCCAGGTCACCGGATGCCACTCGATTTAGGGTGAAATACTAAACCCAAGGTAAAGAGAATCAGCTTAACGACGCGTGCTCTAAAGCGCCTTGACGCTCCCGGGCCTGTGTCCCGGCTTCATCGCCTTCAGCGGGTTGCGCAGGGCCGCGCCAAAGGCCGGGGCGGCGATCTCGAAGATGTCGCCATCCTGCGTCTTCACCCCGTCGGCGATCGACAATGTGGCCGTGCCGAAATAGTGGATGTGCAGGTCGCCCGGCCGGCGGAAGCCGTCATACTTGAAATGATGATATTCGAGATTGGCGATGGTGTGGCTCATGTTGGCCTCGCCCGTCAGGAAGGGCTTCTCCCAGATCACCTTGCCGCCGCGGATGATGCGGCTCATGCCCTCGATCGAGTCAGGGATCTTCCCCGTCACCATCTCAGGGCCAATCGAAGAATGCCTGAGCTTCGAATGCGCGAGATAGAGGTAGTTCTGCCGCTCGGTGACATGGTCCGAATATTCGTTGCCGAGCGCGAAGCCCAGCCTCACGGGCCGTCCCTTGTCGTCGATCAGGTAGAGGCCCGCGATTTCCGGCTCCTCGCCGCCATCGAGCGCGAAGGAGGGAAGCGGCAGCGGCTGGCCCGGCCCAACGAGCCAGGAACCGTCGCCCTTGTAGAACCATTCGGGCTGGACGCCCGCTTCAGACTTGGACTTCGGCTTGCCGCCCTCGAGGCCAAGCTTGAACATCTTCAGGCTGTCGGTCAGTTCTTCCTTGGCGCCGGAGAGCTTCTTGTGCATCCCGTCGCGCGCCGCGGCGCTGCCGAGATGCGTCAGCCCCGTGCCGGTGATGATGCAATGGGCGGGGTCCGGATGGTCGACCGGCGTCAGCACGCGCCGTTCCTTGAGTGCGGCCGCATAGTCCTCCGTCTGGGTGCCGGCGAGGGAGGAGGCGAGGCTTGACAGCTTCACGCCGTCCTTCAGCGCCAGCCTGGCGAGGTCGAGCGTGGTGGCGGCCTTCTTCAGCAGCACCACCTGGCCTCCCGCTGCAAGCCCGACGCGGCGCTTGCCCTTGCCGTCGATGATCTGGACGATGTTCATGAGGCACTCCCCTGCGAAGACCTGTGTGATTTTCCCTGACCGATAACGCGTCCGCTCAGCCGGCGAAAGCGTGTTTTTCGAAGCCGGTCACTCCCGGGTCGAAACAGAAGATGCCGCCCTGCAGCGGCTGGGCCCGGAGGTCCTCCTCGCCAAGGTGCAGCCTGGAGGTCGTGGCATAGAGCGTGTCGAGCCGCGCCCCGCCGAAGCACACATTGGTGACGCGCCGTGCGGGCATCGGCACCACCCGGTCGATGCGCCCCTTGGGGTCGATGCGCAGCACGCAAGCGCCTTCCCAGCGCGCACTCCAGATGTAGCCATGTGAATCGACGGTGGCGCCGTCCGGATAGCCGAAGTCCTTCGTGTCGTTCAGCACCCGGCGGTTGGAGATGGTGCCGGCCGCGGCGTCGAAGTCATAGGCCCAGATCACCTGCGCCATGGAATCGGTGAAATAGAAGGTGCGGCCATCGGGCGACCAGCAGGGCCCGTTGGAAACGCCCACCCCCGTCTCCATCACCGTCGCCGTGCCATCGGCATCGATGCGGAACAGCTTGCCGGTCGAGGCGGTGATGGGCACATCGCTGCCACCCTTGCCGATGTTGTTCATCATGGTGCCGAACCAGAAGCGCCCCATGGCATCGCAGGCCCCGTCATTGCCGCGGTTGCCGGGCGTTTCGGGGTCGATCGCCCGCCACGGCGTCAGCGCCCCTGTTTCAGGATCGAAGATGTTGAGCCCCTTGTGGGAGCCCACCAAAATCGTCCCATCACGGCGCTTGGCCATGGCTGTCACATGCTCGCTGAACTGCCATTTGCGATAGGCCCCGCTCGCCACGTGAAGCCGGTGGATGGCGGAGGGCACGATCAGGTCGAGCCACCACAGCGTCTGGCTGGCGGCGTCCCAGAAGCAGCCCTCGCCCAGCTTGTCGCGGCTTTCGAGGAGGCAGGTGACGGGGATTTCGGTGATCTTCATTCCTTCACATCCATGGGCCAGGTGTCCGATATCTTGTAGCCGTCCGGGTAGGGATCTTCCGGGTCCAGCATGAGGGTCGACTGCGAGGTGATCCAGGCGCGGCCGGTGATGGTGGGGATGATGGCCTGGTGGTTGCCCACCACCGTGGTCCCGGCGATCTCGCCGATGAAGCGGCTCTCGATGATCGAGCGGCCGATGTAGCGCTCACCCTCCTTGAGCAGGCCCTTGGCATGGAGCACCGCCATCAGCGCCGAGCAGCCGGTGCCGGTGGGCGAGCGGTCGATCTTGCCGGGCTTCACCACGCAGGCGTTGCGGCTCGACAGCGCGCCGTCGACGGTCTCGAGGGCGCCGGTCAGGAAGGCGAAGGAGAAGTGCCGCCAGCCGGGAAGCTCCGGATGGCGGAAGCCAAGCTGCTCGTTCGCCGCCTTGACGATGCGGCGGCCGAGGACCGCCATGTCGCGCGCCTCGTCCGGCGTCACGGCAAAGCCCAGTGCCTTGGCCTCCGCCAGCACGAAGCTGTCGCCGCCGAAAGCGGTATCGACCGTAATGGTACCCAGCCCCTCGACCTCGAGGGCGGCGCCGAGCCGCTCCGCGAAGGCGGGCACGTTGCGGAGCGTGATGGCGCGCGCCTTGCCGCCCCGGCACTCGGCGCTCACCTCCACGAGGCCCGCCGGCGCCTCCAGGGTAAGCCGCGTGACCGGCTCCGACATGGGGATGATGCCGGCGTCGAGCAGCACGGTCGCCACACAGATGCAGTTGGAGCCCGACATGGGCGGCGTGTCCTCGGGCTCCATGATGATGAAGCCCATGGCGGCGGCGGGGTTCTTCGGCGGCACCAGCAGGTTCACGTGGCG
>JADCDC010000314.1 GCA_020252385.1 Aestuariivirga sp. | reverse complement strand
CCTTGTCGATCGCCTGCTTCACCAGCGGCGCTGCTGCGGCCTCGTCATGGGTGGAGAGGATGATGGCCGAGACATTCTTGGTCATCACGTCCTGGATCATGCCCATCTGGCCGTTGATGTCAGCACCCGACTGCGGGGCGAGCATGAAAGTCTCGACACCAGCAGCGGCGGCCGCCTGCTTGATGCCTTCGCCGATGGCGATGTAGTAGTTGAACTCCGTCGCCGGTGGCATGTAGGCGATCACCACCTTGTCGCTCTTGGCGATCTTCGAATTGTCGGCCTGGGCCCCCTCCTTCAGGGGCTGCGCTGCCGGATAATCGATGGCGAAGGCAGGCGATGCCGTCAGCATCAGCGCGCCGGCGCCCATGAGGGCGTTGAAGTATCTGCGGGTCAGTTTCATGGGGTGTTTCCTCCTTGTGTTGTTGGCCCTTCGGCCTCTCCCATTGTCAAAACGTCAGGCAGCAAATTCCGCATCGGCAAGCCCGCCCATCCGGGGCTTGACCGCGAAGAGATGTCCTGCGAACGGCTGGCTGGCCAGCGCCTCGACGCTCTCGCCCAGCCGCGAAGATGTGATGAACAGCGTGTCGAGCTTCGGTCCGCCAAAGGCAACGCAGGTCGGCTTCCTCACCGGCACCTCGATCACTTCGGTTATCTTGCCATCGGGACTCCAGCGCTCGACGCGGGCGCCCTCCCACACGGCATTCCACACATGGCCTTCGGCGTCGATGCAGGAGCCATCGGGAACACCTGGCGCGGGCGTGCGCCCGATGGCACGGCGGTTCGAAACGTTGCCCGTGGCGGGGTCGTAGTCAAAGCGCTCGATTTCGCCTCTGAAGCTGTCGGCATACCACATGGTCCGCCCATCGGCGGAAAAGCACGTGCCATTGGCACAGCCGACATCGCCGACGAGTTTCGTCACCGAGAGATCGGGGTCGAGCCGATAGACCGAAGCCTCCCGGCTCTTGCCGCTCTCGTCCATTCCTCCGGCAACCAGCCGGCCCTGCCGGTCGGTGCGGCCGTCGTTTAGGCGCGTGTGCGGCATGTGCGCCTCCACCGCCGCAATCTCACGTCGCTCACCCGTCGAGATGTCAAGGAAGGCAAATCCCTCCGCGAAGGCCGCCACCACCTCGTTCCACGGCCGGTCCTTGCGAATGGCGAAGCAGCATAGCTTTCCCGGTGTTGCAAAGGAGCGCGCCACGCGGTTCACCGGGTCATAGGTCCACACGCGCTGGCCGAAAATGTCGGTCCAGTAGAGCAGCCCGTGCCGGGCGGACCAGAACACGCCCTCCCCATGCAGGTTCCCGCAGTCGACCGCCGTCTCGGCGAAACTCGGCACAGCGAACTCCCCACGCCCGTTGCAGTGGCATCTGGTGTGTGGTATATCAGATGCCAGCAATCGCTTCAAGCAAAGTTTGACCGGACCCCGAAGCGGGTTCACAAGGGAACACATGCGACGCATCGAACGGCCGAAGTCTCTGGCGACCAGCGCGCTCGAGCGGCTGCGTCAGTCTATCGTCCAGGGCGATCTCGCATTGGGTCAGCCGCTGTCGGAACGGCAGCTGGCAGAGGACTTGGGGGTTTCCAAGACCCCCGTGCGCGAGGCCTTGGCGCAGCTCCGCGTCGAAGGCCTGGTTCAGATCCTCCCACAGAAGGGCGCCTTCGTCTTCACCCTCTCGGCGAAGGACATCGTCTACCTCTGCGAGCTCCGCCTGACGCTCGAGAGCTCCGCGCTCCGGCTCGCCTATCAGCGCAACCGCGACAAGCTCGTCCACCGCCTCAAGCAGGTCCTCGCCCACATGGTCGAGGCGCAGGAAAAGCAGGACACCCGCAGCTACCTCCACCACGACACGCAGTTCCATGAGGTCTTTTTCGCCACCTGTGGCAACCCGCTGCTGGAAACGGCCTACGCCACCCATGTCGGCAAGATCGCGGCGCTGCGCACCCACCTTGCGATCAAGCCGCTCCACACCGTTCGCTCCTTCGAGGAACATGGCGAGATGATCAAGCTCCTCGAAACAGGAAAGATCGATGCCGCGATATTGATTCTTGAGCAGCACATCGGCCGCACATCCGCCACCTATTCGGAAAGCGTGGACGACATCGCCGCCGCGGACAAGTCGAGCGGCGTGGCGGCCTGACTGTAAGCTGCCAAGCACACGGTCGGCATTCATTGACTCCTGGCTCGACTGCCGCAAATTGTGGCATTGATGGTGCACTTCATGCTGCGCAATCTGTCGCCGGTGATGCTGCGATCTCTGTCACCGGGCTTCGTCAGCTGTCTTCGAGACGTCAGGTCGCATCGTGATATTTGTCTGGATTTACAAAGCGGACTGGCCTGCTCTCCAAAGCAAGAAGGCAGAGCAAGCACGAGTCAAGCAGCGCGGGCTTGCATCATGCGCTGCCATGGAGTTTAGATTGAGAAGAAAGCCAGCGCTCTGAGCGCTGTGTCTTCTCTGTGAAGAAACGACTGTTGTGTGGCAGGAAGGCGGCTTGGGAAGAGAGATACTTGAGATTCTCTGTCATAGTTCCCGTCTATAACCGAACTGAGTTGCTCAAGGCTGCGATCGCATCGGTGCTGTCGCAAACCAGTCAGAGCTTTGAAATCATCGTCGTCGATGATGGCTCCGTGGATGACGTTGCGTCCGCCGTCGGAAGCTTTGCCGACCCGCGGATTGTGTTGATCCGACAGGAAAATCGCGGCGCAAGTGCTGCCCGCAACCGCGGTATCGATGCGGCGCGCGGCCGGCACGTGGCCTTTCTGGACTCCGATGATCTCTATCTTCCGCACCACCTGGCTGCCGCCGATGAGGCCTTGCGGGACACCGACGACACAGCCTTCTACTCACCCGTGATCGCTGAGCGCAGCAAGGGCGTTCACCTTACAAAGCCCCCACGGCCTCTGGCCGCGGATGAGAACATGGCAAGCTATCTCATGAGTGACCGCGGATTTGTCCAAACAAGCGGCCTCGTGGTTCCTCGGCGGCTGGCAAAACTGGTCAGATACCGTGAGGATGCGGCATTCGGGGATGACACGGATTTCGCCATCCGGCTGCAGCTGGCAGGCTGCAAGTTCGCGATGGCTGACGCTCCGGGGGTCGTCTGGAAGGATGGGGACACGCTTCCGCGCCTGTCGGCGACCGGGCCGGGCTTCGCGGACCTCGGCTGGCTGGAAGACATCAAGGATCGGATTCCACCATCTGCCTATCACGGTTACCGTGGCTGGCACCTCGCCAAGGCACTTGTGGCGCGGCGCCCGCTCCTGGCCGGGCGGCTTTATCTCAAGGCCCTGATGTCCGGCTCCTATGGCCCCGGTCTTGCCGCGATCGTTCTGTGCCAGATCCTGTTTCCGGCAAAGGTCTACCGCAACATCGCCAATGCCGTCATCATGGCGGACGACCGGCTGGGGATCCGCCTGCTCCGTGAGGCCTCAAAGGCGGGGGAGAATGTTTCGACCAGGGACCAGCCCTGAATCGCGGAGTCATTCACTTCTTGCCCGGAAAGAAAAGCATCACGCTCACCGCCACGATCTCGAAAATGGCAACATTCAGCACCAGGAACAGCGCATAGGCCAGCCCATCGTACTGGCCCGCCAGGACGATGGCCGAAACCGCGCAAACCAGAAGAGACGCAACGATCAGGCCCCGACGTCCGGCGTAGCGGCCGACGACGAGTGCAAAAAGGGCCGTGACAGTCGCGATCACGATCATAACCCTCCCTAGCATCAGTCGAAGTGCTGCACAATCGCTAGGCTATGTGAACCTTTGGCGAGCACGATGCGGGACCCGGACATGCACCGTCAGTCTCCAAAGCACCGGTTATTACTAAGTAATATCAAGCTTGGGCGTTGCTGAGTTTTAGTGGTCAACATCGCAGCAGTAAGCAACGTTCCTGCTTGATTTTGCTGCATTGCACAAATTTCTTGTGTTCGCTTGGCTTTTACTTATTGTTCTCGTGTGCCGACAAGCTCAGTCAACGTGCACTGCCGGCCGCTGGTGAGCGAAAGTCAGGGGTTTGACTGGTATGTGTATGGTATTGCGCTCTGCCGGTTGCTCTTTGCTCATGCTGCTGTGTTCCTGTGCGTCGTTGCCGGCGTCTGGTCCTGGCAAGACAGAGATCGTGAACAACGCAGCGGCGGTCGTTCCCGCCGCGGACTCCCAAGACAATCTCTCCTACGCGCTTGTCGACATCAGCAGGGATGTTGTCGAAGCTTCTGTTGAGTGGAGCGAGACATCGCTGGCAGGAAGCTTCGGAACAGGAGCAAAGCCCTCAACCGAAATCCGGCTGGGCGTGGGAGACGTTGTTCAGGTCACCGTCTTTGAGTCGCAGTCGGGCGGTCTGTTCGTGCCCGTGGACGCCGGAAGCCGCCCCGGCAACTATGTGACCTTTCCACCTCAATCGGTCGATCATGAGGGGAAGATATCGGTCCCTTATGCCGGTACGATCAAGGTTGCAGGCCGCCCGGTCGCGTCCATCCAACGCGATATCGAGGGGCGGTTGAAGAACAGGGCAATCGAACCTCAAGCGGTCGTCTCGATCGTGTCGAAGGTCGCAACGGAGGTCTCGGTGATTGGAGACGTGAACTCCTCGAGCAAGCTTCCAGTGAATGCCGCCGGGGACCGGCTGCTTGACGTGATTTCCAAGGCAGGCGGCATCAAGTATCCAGGATACGAGACCGAGGTCACATTGCAGCGCCGGGGCCGGAAGGTCACGGTACCCTTTGATTTGCTCGTTAAATCGCCCAACGAGAACATCTATGTGGCTCCCGGCGATGTCGTCTACGTGTCACGTAATCAGGCCACATTCCTCGCCTATGGGGCGTCAGGCCGCAACGGCAAGTTCGATTTCGCGGCGGAGAAGCTTACTCTTGCGGAGGCCGTCTCGCGCGCCGAAGGACTGCTTGATGACCGCGCAGATCCGCGCAGCGTGTTTCTCTACAGGCTTGAAGATCGCCGTGCACTCGAGTCCTACGGCGTCGATCTCAGTCAGTTTCCTGCCCATGCGAAGCGCATTCCCACGATCTACCGCGCCAACTTCCGCGCAGCATCAGGGTTCTTCCTTGTTCAGAACTTCAGGATGAAGAACAAGGACGTTGTCTACATCTCGAACTCGGACGCGACCGAGCTCTTCAAGTTTCTCGATCTCATCAGGTCGGTTCCTGATACCGCCAACGCGTTCGTGACGCCCTACGCCAACATCACATACTGATCACAGCGTATCGCTCCGTGTGCGGAACGTGAAGCGCCAAGAGCAAATTGAATTTTGATTCAGTATTTAATTTTTGCTTGCTGTGACTGAACGCCGCGCTGATCATGACTCTCTACCGTAGGCTCTGCGGCATCCAGGCAGCCTAATATTGTATCGTTGGCGTCTTCATCTCCTGCACAATTGCTGGGCCACGCCGGTTGTTTCATTGCAATGGCAATTCCGAAAACTCTGAGCATAACAAGCAGGCCGTCGCGCTAAATGCGCTTCATCCGAACTGATCAACAATGAAGCATGTCCTTACTTAGCTGAGCGAAATTGTTGCATCGCACAAATTGCTTGTGTCGATCAACTAACTTAGTTACCCTTTCTTCTACGGCTCAGCGGAGTGCGGTCAGATGTTCATGCATGATCGAGACGACGTTATCTCATCGGCTGGCAAGTATGGCCGTACCAACGGGCCTCAGGTCGTGGTACTCCGCTGGCACGGACAGCGCTCCCCCCTTGACCTGGCGCTCAAGCGAACCCTGGATTTTGCCGGAAGCCTCGTCCTCCTCATCGTGCTCAGCCCAGCCCTTCTGTTCATTGCCCTTCTTGTCAAGATGGAGGACGGCGGCCCGGTGTTCTTCCGCCAGGAGCGGCACGGATTGCACGGTTCGATCTTCCGGATATTCAAGTTCCGGACCATGGGCGTGTCGGCATCGGCGCAAAGCTTTGTGCAGTGCCAGCCGAACGATATGCGCGTCACGCGGATCGGCCGGCTTCTCCGCCGCACCAGCCTTGACGAGCTGCCGCAGTTCCTGAACGTGCTTGTCGGAGAAATGTCTCTCGTGGGCCCGCGTCCGCATGCGGTCGAGCATGATTATCAGACATGCCATGCCGTCGAGGACTATTGGCAACGCTATGCCGTACTCCCGGGCATGACGGGCCTGGCCCAGATCCGTGGGCATCGTGGCACGACCACGGAACTGCGGGACATGATTTCCCGCGTCCAGTCCGATCTCGAATATGTGGCACGCGGAACCGTTTGGCTGGACCTCGGCATCCTGTTCAGCACCACCTCCGTGGTCCTCACCGGCCGGAATGCGCACTGACATGGCATCTGCCACGCCCGTAGAGCGGTTCCTCACCCGGCCCTCCGGCTCGGGAGGCCATGCATGCTGAACCGAAGCGAGGCCTTTCAGGAGCAAGGCCGCAGGCGGGAAGAGGCAATCGGCCGCCAGGGCGATGACTTCATCGATCTTGATCACATTCTCGCGGCATGCCGGCGGCAATGGCGGATCGCGGCGCTCACGGCCATGGCATTAACCGCGCTTGGCTTCGCCTTCATCTTCCTGGCGGTGCCGCTGCACACGGCTTCGACCGATGTGCTGATCGACCATAACAGCGGCAAGATTGCGAGCGAGTTGACCCTGCTGGGCGAGGCGATCGAGAGTGAAGTATCCGTACTCAGCCAGGTCGAGATCATCAAGTCGGAGAAGGTTGCAGGCGCAGTCGCCGACGCGCTTGGCCTGGTGCAGGAGCCTGCGTTCTCAACTCCCAGCCCTGGGCTGATGGCAACGGTGAAGTCGATCCTATCCGGCGGTCAGGCTTCTGAGGCGGGCGCTGAGGAATCAGATCCGGCGGCGGCGCGACGCGCAGTGATCGAGACGCTGCGGCAGAACCTCGCGGTTGCGCGCATTGGGGAGACCTATGTGCTTCGGCTCAGTTACACATCGCCATCTCCTGACCTATCCGTTCGCATCGCCGATACCTTTGCAGCGGCCTATCTGGATGATCAGCTCGACTCCAAGCTGGTGGTGAACCAGCAGGCCGCGAAGTGGCTGGAGGGCCGGATCGAGGAGCTTCGCGCCAAGCTGCTGGCCGCAGATCTCGCCGTCCAGACCTTCAGCACGGAGAACGGCCTGATCACGACGGGCGGCGCGCTGGTGAGTGACCAGCTGCTGGCGGAACTCAACACATTGATGGTTCAGGCGAAAGCCGAAACCGCGAAAAGCCAAGCGAGATATGATCGCATCCGCGCCATCATGGCAACGGAGCGTACCGACGCCGTGGTCACCGACGCACTCGACAGCGATGTCATCAGCGCCCTCCGCAGAAGTTACATGGACGCCTCGAAGCGCGAGGCCGAAATCCGCGACAGCCTTGGCCCGAATCATGAACAGGCCGTGCGCCTCAGGGGCGAGATGGAGCAGTACCGGCGCCTGATGTTCGAGGAGCTGGGAAGGATATCGGAGAGCTATCGAAGCGATCTCGAGATGGCCCATTCGCGAGAGCAGGCACTCCGAGACCAGGTGGACTCGGCCACCGGTGTCAGCAAGCTTGCAAGCACAACCCAGGTGCAACTGCGGGAGTTGCAGCGCGAGGCGGATACCTATCGCGGTCTCTATCAAAAGGTCCTGCAGCGCTACCAGGAGACCACGCAGCAGCAGTCCTTCCCGGTCACGGAAGCTCGCATCATTTCGCGCGCACTGCCGCCGGACAGACCATCCTTTCCGCGGAAAGGCCTGATCATCGCGCTGTCTGCCGTCATCGGTTTGTCGCTGGGTTCCGCGATTGGCGCCGTACGCGAGTTCCGCGACGGAACGATCCGTACGGGTGATGACGTGCGCGAGAGGCTCGGGGTTGAGTTCTTGGGCTACCTCGCCGATACGCCGAAGAGCCGGGCAGATGGGAAGCGCACGGCACACAAGGCAACGCAGTCCGACGATCCTGGCATTCCACTGCTCAGTCTCGAGGCCATGCGAGCGGCAAGAATTGCCATCGATCAGGCCTCCGGAACGGCCAAATCACGCGTCGTCGGTGTCGTATCGGCACTCCCGCGCGAGG
>JADCDC010000313.1 GCA_020252385.1 Aestuariivirga sp. | reverse complement strand
TGTGCTCTTCCGATCTCTCCGTGCATTCGACAAAATGGATAAGTTCTCAGAGGAAGATATCGAACTCCTGCTTGGCCCTGGCCGAAGGGATGACAGCGGTGATTTTACTGAAGGCGCCTACCTCCATCCTGCTGTAATTGAAAAGATACGGCCCCTATTGCATTACACTGTTGGTACAGTTGCACTTGTTCGCGGTAGCAACAGCTTTCTTTACCTTCAGGAAGATGGCACCTCTGACGCGAGTGAGTTGTGTGAGCGGATCGGGAGGAGGAATTCAGAAGCATTAGGCTACTGGCTTTCAGTGCTCTATGCATTTCAGGCAGACTTCAGTGCGAACATTCCGACCCATGAGGGTTATGTTGAGCTGCTAGAGATGTTCGAGCTTATTCACAAAGCTGGATACTCGGATCGCATTGTTTTTGATCCTTCGGTCATTCGTGGACTCGAGTACTACACGGGGCCCATCTTCGAGTGCGAGTTGTTGCCATTTCCGGATGCAGAAGGCCGAACTGCGCGCTTTGGGTCAGTCGGAGGGGGTGGTCGTTACGACGACCTAGTTGCGCGATTTACAGGTCAGAAAGTGCCCGCTACTGGTTTTTCAATTGGTGTATCTCGTCTGTTTGCCGCACTTCAGGTCGCACAGAAGGCACGGAAAATCAAAGAGCGTCCGCTTGTGGTGGTCCTCGTCTTGGACAAGCCGCGACAGTCCGAGTATTGGAGTATAGTACGGGAACTGCGCCGCCGTCGAATACGAGCCGAAATGTATGTCGGAACAGCGGGCATGAAAGCCCAGATGAAGTACGCCGATAAACGCGGAGCGGCGCTCGTCGTCATCCAGGGCAGTGACGAGAAGGCCAGGGGCGAGGTGCAGATCAAGGACCTGCGCCTCGGCGCGGAGCTTGCCAGCAACATCGCATCGCACGAGGAATATGCCTCCCAGCGGCTGGCGCAATTCTCGGTGCCGGAGGCCGATCTCGTTTCCGCCGTGAAGAAGGCGCTGGCACGCTGATGGCGGGGAAGTCGCGCGCTGAACGCGAGGCGCTGGAGCGCCAGAACGCAGCCCTCATGGCGGTGTTCGAGCGCGCCGGCTTCGATCACATCGCGCCCGACATCATCCAGCCCGCCGACATCTTCCTTGAGCGCTCGGGCGAGGACATCCGCGCGCGCACCTTCGTCTTCACCGATCCCTCGGGCGCCGAGATGTGCCTGAGGCCGGACCTCACGGTTCCCGCCTGCCGCTATCACCTGAGCCATGCGGAGAACCCCGCGGCCGAGCGGCGCTACTGCTACCTGGGCCCCGCCTTCCGCTTTCCCGATGAATTGCTGAGCCCGCAGGAATTCACGCAAGCGGGCCTCGAATGGTTCGGCGCCTCCGAGTCCATCGCTGCGGAGGCGCGTGTCCTGAAGCTCACCATCTCCGCACTCGAAGCCGCGGGCCTCTCGCGCTACCGCGTGAGCTTCGGCGATCTCGGCCTGTTCTCGGCCCTGCTCGCGGACACCGAGATGCCGGAGCGCTGGCGCCAGCGGCTGAAGCATCACTTCTGGCGGCCCCATGCCTTCCGGGAGCTGCTCCAGTCCTTCACCTTGGGCCATGCCGCACGGCGCACCTCGATCTCGCCGCTCATCGACAGGCTCGCGGCGGGCGATGCGCTGGCGCTGGCCGAAGCCGAGATCGAGCGCCGGAACATCCCGCTGGTCGGCGGGCGCGAGTTGCCTGAGATCGCCCAGCGCCTCGCCAACAAGGCGGCAGATCGCGCCGAACAGCCGCTCGCCCGCGACAAGGCGGAAGCGTTCAACGCCTATCTGGCCATCGCCGGCGAGGCCTCGGGTGCGGACGCCCGCTTCGCCACCATCCCCGGCGGCGCCCGCTTCAGGGGTGCCCGCGACTACTATGCGAAGCGCCTCTATGAGATGGAGGAGCTGGGCCTCAACCCGCGCCGCTTCCATTTCGCGGCGGGCTTCGGCCGCGAGCTCGAATACTACACGGGCTTCACCTTCCAGATCGAGGCGGACACGCCGCATGGGCCCGTCAGCGTGGCGGGCGGCGGGCGCTATGACAATCTGCTCTCCGACATGGGCTCGCCCGTGGCCGTTCCCGCCGTGGGCTGCGCCATCCACACGGATCGCCTTAAGGCGGTGCTGTCATGAGCGTGCTGACGCTGGCCATCCCGTCGAAGTGCCGCCTCATGGAGGCGACCTCCGGTCTCCTCTCCAGCGCCGGGCTGGCGATTGACCGGCTGGGCGCCGACCGCGGCTACCGCGGCGTCCTCCGCGGTATCGAGGGGGTCGAGATCGCCTTCCTCTCGGCCTCCGAGATCGCCCAGAACCTGCGGGACGGCAAGATCGACGCCGGCGTCACCGGCCAGGACCTGCTGACCGAGAAGATCCCGCCCGACGACAAGGCGGTCCGCCTTCTCCTGCGGTTGGGCTTTGGCCCGGCGAATGTCGTGGTGGCGGTGCCCGAATGCTGGCTCGACGTCGCCACCATGGCCGATCTCGACGAGATCGCGGAGAGCTTCTACGCCCGCCACGGGCGCAGGCTCCGGGTCGCCACCAAGTACCACAACCTCACCCGCCGCTTCTTCGCGGACAAGGGTGTGACCGGATATCGCATCGTCGAAAGCCTCGGGGCGACCGAGGGGGCGCCCGCCGCCGGCATCGCCGAGATCATCGTGGACATCACCACCACAGGCTCGACGCTGGCTGCCAACAGCCTGAAAATCCTCGATGATGGCGTGATCCTCGAGTCCTGCGCGGTGCTCGCCGCGCGCGCCGCGGCCCTCGCCGACCCCCGCATGGAGCGGCTCCGCGCCCTTCTCTCGTCCATCACTTGATTGTGTGAAGCAACGTGGCAAAATCTGCGTTACTGTTGATCACTCATATT
>JADCDC010000312.1 GCA_020252385.1 Aestuariivirga sp. | reverse complement strand
CTGGGCCTTCATGAGCCGGGTTGCATTGTTCGCTGAAAAGACGGATCATCATCCGGAATGGTTCAACGTCTACGGCCGGGTGGAGGTGACGCTCGCCACCCATTCGGCCGGTGGTGTCACCGAGAAGGACATCACGCTCGCGCGCAAGATGGACCAGTACGCCGGCGCCTGACCTGCCGCCGAACGGTGCCTTAAATTCCTGTAACTTGAAGATGAATGGGCAGTTGCCCATATTCGCCGCAAAGCTAACGCTGGAGGAACGAATGGCTGAACTCAGATATCCTTCCCAGACGAGGGCCGGCTCACAGGTCGCGTTCGACCAGGGCCTGCGCTCCTACATGCTGGGGATTTACAACTACATGGCGCTTGGCGTGGCGGTCACCGCCGTCATCGTCATGGCCACCTTCACCATCCCCGCGCTCGGCGCGATTGCCAACGTTCTGGCGTTCCCCGCCATGATCGGCCTGATCGGCATGGGTTTCTTCGCCCAGCGCCTGCTCATGGGCGGCAGCATCGGCCGCGCCCACATGGTGTACTGGATCTACGTGGCGCTGTGGGGCATCGGCATCGCGCCGATCGTCAACCGCTACCTCGGCATCGATCCCTCGATGGTGATGACGGCCTTCCTGTCGGCCTCGCTCACCTTCGGCGCGATGAGCCTGTGGGGCTACACCTCCAAGCGTGACCTGACGGGCATGGGCGTCATCGCCGGCATGGCGCTGATGGGCCTCCTCGTCGCGGCGCTGGTCAACCTCGTGGTCGCCATGTTCACCGGCGTCGGCGCCGGCACCATGATGGTCAGCATGCTGATCTCCTTCGGCTTCGTGATCTTCGTCTCGCTGATCACCGCCTGGGAGACCCAGGTGATTAAGGAGATGTATGTCGAGTCCGAGGGCGGCGAGGCGGTTGCCCGCAAGTCGATCTTCGGCGCCTTCATGCTCTACGGCAGCTTCGTGAGCATCTTCGTCAACATCCTGCAGATCCTCGGCTTCATGAACAGCAACGAGTAATCTGAAGGTCTGATGTCCAGGGACGGCGACAGTCCCGACCCCCGGTCCTGAAAAGGGCCGGGGTTTTTGTTTGCGCGGAAGGTTCAGACGGGGGTCAGCTTCGGCGTCTTCGCCAGCACGCGCAGCACGCTGGCAAGATCGTGCCCGCGCTTCATGATCAGGCCGCCTTGGGCGACGACCGAATACATGCCCTGCTTCCGCGCCAGGGCGGGGTCCTTCACGATGCGGTAGAGCGGCACCTCGGAGGCACGGCGGAACACCGAGAACACAGCCTTCTCGCGGCCGAAGTCCATGGCATAGTCGCGCCATTCACCTTCCGCCACCTTGGTGCCGTAGAAGCCGAGGATGGTCTGCAGTTCCCGGCGGTCGAAGGCGACGCGCTCCGGCGGCCGCTGGCCCGGGCGCTGGGCCTGATCATCCGCCCCGGCCGCCGGCGACGTGCCCCAGGGCCGGAGCGGGATTATCTCATCCGTCGTCTTGTCCAACTGACCACCCCTCTCGTTCGTGACGGGCTCATGACGCTTTCCCGGAGGATGGACCGGCAGCGCGGACTTGGCAAGGCGAGGCTGCAGAAATCACCTTTCCGCCGCATTTCAAGCAATCTGCCGCCCATCTCTACAGCGATAAAGATGATGTTGCCTCTAGAGGCCCGGCTGGTGTTGAGCGTCGGAAATCTCAGCCCCCCAGCCCCCCGAGCTTTGAAGCCAGCCGGGCCACCCCTTCCCTAACATCGTATGTGTGTGAGTAGGCGGTTCTCGAGCGCGTTCCGACCAGGTGGAATCACCTGGTCGATAAGAACTCGCTCCAGATCGAGTGCTTGAGCATGATCTTATGCTCCAGCGGCCGGAACCTTTGCGTTCCGGCCGCTTTCGCCTCTTGACCCTGTGGCCTCCACACCCGATATCACTGCCATCAGTATCACGTGCTTGTGAAGAGGGTGACCATGGCCAATGACACACCGGCAGCCGCGGAAGCCACCACGCCCGCCGCTGTAACCTCCCACCAGTTCCAGGCGGAAGTCGCGAAGCTCCTGCACCTCATGGTGCATTCGGTCTATTCCGACCGGGACGTTTTCCTGCGGGAGCTGATCTCGAACGCCGCCGATGCGCTGGACAAGCTCCGCTACGAGGCGATCGCCGCGCCTGAGCTGCTCGAGGGCCAGCCGGATCTCACCATCACCATCACGCCCGACAAGGCCCGGAAGACGCTCACCATCGCCGACACCGGAATCGGCATGAGCGAGCAGGAACTGGTCGAGAACCTCGGCACCATCGCCAAGTCGGGCACTCAGGCCTTCGTCGCCGAGGCCAAGGCGAAGCAGGGCGACCTGCATCTCATCGGCCAGTTCGGCATCGGCTTCTATTCGGGCTTTATCGTCGCCTCCCGCGTCGATGTCATCTCGCGCCGCGCCGGCGCCGCAGAGGCCTTCATGTGGTCCTCCGACGGTTCGGGCCGCTTCACCGTCGCACCCGTGGCGGAAGCCCCGCGCGGCACGTCGATCGTGCTGCATCTCAAGGACGATGCGCTGGAGTTCCTCGAGGACTGGAAGATCGAGAGCGTGGT
>JADCDC010000311.1 GCA_020252385.1 Aestuariivirga sp. | reverse complement strand
GCGGCCTCACGCGTTGCGTCCGCGATCTGGTCGAAGAGGGGGGTGAGGCGGGCTGCGAAGCGGCTTCCGGCCTCTGTCAGCGTAACGCCGCGCCCGGTGCGCAGGAAGAGCTGGGTTCCGAGCCATTCCTCGAGATCGCGCACATGACGGCTCACCGCCGCATGGGAGACGAAAAGCTCCGCGGCGGCGTCAGTGAAGCTTTCGAGCCGGGCGGCGGCCTCGAAAGCTTTCAGGGCGTTGAGAGAGGGCAGGCGGCGTCCCATGGAACCACTTGTAAGTTTTTGTTACAGGAAGTGTAGATTAATGCCGTTTGTGCTGCAACAGCGAAAGATGCATATTGGCGTTGTTCACGAGAAGCCGGCCAACGGCCACAGGAGAGATATCATGAACTGGATTTTTGACGCTTATACAAATGTTTACCAGACTGCCATGTTGCAGTCACACGAGCCGAAGCATGATGCTGCATCTGCGAAGGAACGTGTCCATGCGCGACTCAAACCCAAGACCGCCCCGCTGTTCGGGCTGCTCGGGCGCCGCTGATCCCCACCGTTTCCGGCGGCTCGGGCTCATGTGGCCGGGGCCGCTGCCTCAGCCGCAGCCACCAGGTCGACTTCGACCACCAACCGCTGGTCCGCCAGGCCCGCCACGATGAGTAGCGTCGCGGCGGGCTTATGGCCCTTCATGAAGCGGTCGCGCGTCTCCCGGTAGAGCGGGATGTGCGCCGGATCGGTGATGTAGACATGGGCGTCCACCACGTTCCGGTGGTCCATGCCGGCGGCTGCCAGCACGGCCATGGCGTTCTGCCAGGCGAGGTCGTGCTGGCGGGCGGGGTCAGCCGGGATGTCGCCATCGAGGCTCACGCCGATCTGGCCGGAAACATGCACCACGCGGCTTCCCGGCGGAATCTCCATGCCCTGCGAATAGGCAGAGAACGGCTTGGGCGCGGCGTCGGTTGCGATGGGGCGGATCATGTGGGGCACTCCTCTTCGCGCACCACACTATCCGGCTTGCCAGAGAACAAAAAGAGAACTATATAGACGTGGAAAAGGCGCGCAGGGCAGGTGTGCCGCCATCCTGCTTTGACTAGGGTGCGCCGACAGACAAGGAGTGTGGGTGTCATGGCAGGATCGGTGAACAAGGTCATTCTCGTGGGCAATCTCGGCCGCGACCCTGAAGTGCGCCACACGCAGGACGGCAAGCCGATCGTCAATCTCTCGCTCGCCACCTCCGAAACCTGGCGCGACCGCAACACCGGCGAGCGCAAGGAGAAGACCGAGTGGCATCGCGTGGTGATCTTCAACGAGGCACTGGCCAAGGTGGCCGAGCAGTATCTGAAGAAGGGCTCCACGATCTATGTCGAGGGGCAGCTCCAGACCCGCAAGTACACGGACAAGGACGGGGCGGAGAAGTTCTCGACCGAAGTGGTGCTGCAAAACTACCGCGGCGAACTTACCATGTTGGGTGGCCGCGGCGGCGAGGGCGGCAGCTCCATGGGCGGCGGCGGTGACGAGTTCGGCCAGTCGAGCCCCATGGACCGCCCGCGCTCTGGCGGATCAAAGGCGCAGATTCCCGCCCGCGATCTCGATGACGAAGTGCCGTTCTGAGGCTTCCGCGGGGGCTGGTTTGCGCCTGCCGGAGAACCGCTGTTTATGCCGGAGAATCAACAGCTTTTCATTGTAACGGAAGCCCCCAGCACTTAAGTTGGAAGGGCTAGCGAATCGCTGCGATTCGACTGGCTGTGCCTGACATTTTTCACAGGTTTTCCGTGGCCGATACCGACGACGAGAAGGGCGCCATCCCGCCCTCCAATCCTTCCGAGATTTCGCCGATCTCCATCGAAGAAGAGATGCGCAAGAGCTATCTCGATTACGCCATGAGCGTGATCGTGAGCCGCGCGCTCCCCGATGTTCGCGACGGCCTCAAGCCCGTGCACAGGCGCATCCTGTTCTCGATGAACGAGAATGGCTATGACTGGAACAAGGCCTACCGCAAGTCGGCGCGCATCGTCGGCGACGTCATCGGTAAGTATCACCCGCATGGCGACCAGTCGATTTACGACGCGCTGGTGCGCATGGCGCAGGACTTCTCGCTCCGCCTGCCGCTGATCGACGGGCAGGGCAATTTCGGCTCGATCGACGGCGACCCGCCTGCGGCGATGCGCTACACCGAGTCCCGCATGGCGAAGGTCGCGCATGCGCTGCTCGAGGACATCGACAAGGACACGGTCGAGTTCCAGCCCAATTATGACAATTCCGAGCGCGAGCCGACGGTGCTGCCCGCGCGGTTCCCCAACCTGCTGGTCAACGGCTCGGGCGGCATCGCGGTAGGCATGGCCACCAACATGGCTCCGCACAATCTCGGTGAGGTGATCGACGCCTGCATCGCGGTGATCGACAATCCCGCGATCTCGATCGACGACCTGATCGAGATCATCCCCGGTCCCGATTTCCCGACGGGAGGGCTGATCCTGGGCCGCGTCGGCATCAAGTCGGCGGCGCACACCGGGCGCGGCTCCGTCGTGATGCGCGCCAAGGTCCATACCGAGGAGATCCGCAAGGAGCGCGAGGCGCTGATCATTTCCGAGATCCCCTACCAGGTGAACAAGGCGCTGATGATCGAGCGTATCGCGGACCTCGTGCGCGAGAAGAAGCTCGAGGGCATTTCCGACATCCGCGACGAATCCGACCGTGACGGCATGCGCGTGGTGATCGAGCTGAAGCGCGATGCGATGGCGGAGATCGTGCTGAACCAGCTTTACCGCTTCACGCCACTGCAATCGACTTTCGGCATCAACAACGTCTGCCTGACCGGCGGGCGGCCGGAGCAGTTGAACCTCAAGGACCTGCTGCAGGCCTTCGTCTCCTTCCGCGAAGAGGTGGTCACGAGGCGCACCAAGTTCCTGCTGAACAAGGCGCGCGACAGGGCGCATATCCTGGTCGGTCTCGCCATCGCGGTCGCCAACATCGACGAGGTGATCCGCCTCATCCGCACCTCGAAGGACGCGACCGAAGCCCGCGAGGCGCTGATGGGGCGCGAGTGGCCGGCCAAGGACATGGCGCCGCTTATCGCCCTCATCGCCGACCCGCGGCATGGCCTCACGGAGGAGGGCAACTACCGCCTCTCCGAGGAGCAGGCCCGCGCCATCCTCGATCTCCGCCTGCAGCGCCTTACCGCGCTGGGCCGGGACGAGATCGCGGAGGAACTGCAGAAGCTCGCCGCCGAGATCGCCGACTATCTCGAGATCCTGCGCTCGCGCGCCCGCGTCTTCGGCATCATCAAGGACGAGCTCACCGCCATCAAGGCCGAGTTCACCACCCCCCGCCGCACCGTAATCGTCGAGAACGAGGGCGAGGTCGAGGACGAGGACCTGATCCAGCGCGAGGACATGGTGATCACCGTGAGCCACGCCGGCTATGTGAAGCGCGTGCCGCTGTCGACATACCGGGCGCAGAAGCGTGGCGGCAAGGGCAGGGGTGTCGGCGGCACCAGGGAAGAGGATTTCGTCACCAAGCTGTTCGTCGCCAGCACGCATACGCCGATCCTGTTCTTCTCCTCGGCCGGCATGGTCTACCGCCTCAAGGTGTGGCGCCTGCCGCTCGGCACCCCGCAGTCTCGCGGCAAGGCGCTGATCAACCTGCTGCCGCTGTTGCAGGATGAGCGCATCACCACGATCCTGCCAATGCCGGAGGATCTGACCTCGGCAACCGGCCAGCAGCTGATGTTCGCCACCCGGTCCGGCACGGTCCGGCGCAACGAGATGTCGGATTTCGAGCAGATCAATCGCACCGGCAAGATCGCCATGAAGCTCGACGAGGGCGACATGATCGCCGGTGTCGAGATCTGCACCGCGGCGGATGACGTGATGCTGACCACCGCCCAGGGACAGTGCATCCGCTTCCCGGTGGAGGAGGTGCGCGTGTTCAAGGGCCGGGACTCCACCGGCGTGCGCGGCATCAGGCTGGAGGAGGGCGATCACCTCATCTCCATGTCGATCCTCCGCCATGTGGAGGCAACGGCGGACGAGCGCGCCGCCTTCCTCAAGATGTCGCGCGCCGTCGCCGGCGAGGAGACAGAAGCGGGCGTCACTGACGAGGAGGCCTCCTCCGAGACGACGATCAGCCCGGAGCGCTAT
>JADCDC010000310.1 GCA_020252385.1 Aestuariivirga sp. | reverse complement strand
CCCCGAATTCCTCAACGTCGATGCGATCCGGCACGACGGCAAGCTCTACGCGGTGCCCTTCACCTGGGGAACGCTGTCCATGGTCTATGATCCCGCGGCGACGGCCAAGCCCACGTCCTGGAAGGACGCGCTCAAGGACGACGTGAAGGGCAAGGTGGCGATGGTGGACGACATGTCCGGCCTCATCATCACCTGGGGCCCGATCGTCACCGGCACCAAGACGCCGACCCGGATCACCATGGACGAACTGAAGAAGACCATCGATTTCCTGATCGACATCAAGAAGAACCATGCGCGCACCTTCTCGGCCTCCTATGGCGAAGCCGTGGACCTGTTCGCGCGCGGCGAGGTCGTCACCTCGGTGATCGGCTGGGATGCGATGATCGGCTTCGCGGCCGCCAAGGACAAGGTGCTCGATTTCGTGATGCCCGTGGAAGGCGTCATGACATTCATGGACACGCTGGCAATTCCGACGGGCGCCCCCAACCGGGAACTCGCCTACAAGCTGATCGGCCAGAGCATATCGCCCGAGGGCCAGAAGAACATCGCCGATGCCCTGACCCAGGCCGTCATCACCAAGGCGGCACTGCCGCTGATCGACGAGCGCAACAAGAAGATCTACCAGTACGACAACCTGCCCGCCCTGTTCGAACGGGCGCGCTTCCATCGCTTCTGGCCGCTCGAGCCCGAGGGCGATTTCGTGACGCACGAGCAGGTGCAGGAGGAATACCAGCGCTTCCTGAAGGCCTGACGCGCCGCGCGAGATGCCAGCACTGCCGTCACCGCTTCTCCGGCTCGAAGGACTGTCCAAGTCCTTCGGGCCGACCGTTGCGGTGGCACCCCTGGATCTCGCCGTCGAGGCAGGTGATTTCTGCGCGATCCTCGGGCCATCCGGCTGCGGAAAGTCAACTCTGCTGCGGATGATCGCCGGCTTCACGGAGCCCTCCTCCGGTCGGGTTCTGATCGATGGGCAGGACGTGACCGCGCTCGGTCCCGAGCAGCGCCCGACCAATATGGTCTTCCAGGGCTACGGCCTGTTTCCGCACCTCACCGTGGCGCAGAACGTGGCCTTCGGCCTCGCACTCCGGAAACGCCCGCCGGCGGAAACCGCGGGCCGTGTGGCGGAGGCCTTGAAGCTCGTCAGGCTCGAGGGCTTCGATGACCGCAGCATCGACAAGCTGTCGGGCGGCCAGCAGCAACGCGTGGCGCTGGCGCGCGCCCTCATCATGCGGCCCAAGATCCTGCTGCTCGACGAGCCGCTTGCCGCGCTCGACCTGAAGCTCAGGCAGCAGATGCAGGAGGAACTGCGGCGCATCCACGCGGACATCGGCGGCACATTCATCTTCGTCACCCATGACCAGGGCGAGGCATTTGCACTGGCCAATCGCGTGGTCGTCATGAACGCCGGCCGCGTCGAGCAGCTGGGCACGCCCCAGGAGGTCTACCGCACGCCTGCCTCGCTCTTCGTCGCCAACTTCGTGGGCGAGGCATCTATCCTCAAGGGCGAGCGCCGCAATGGCATGGTGACGCTTGCCGCAGGACCTGAGATCGCCAGCGCCGGGCCCGATGGACCGGTGAGCGCCATGATCAGGCCGGAGCGGCTGCAGCCCGCCGCGCAGGGTCTCGCGGCAACCGTCGTGGACCAGCAGTTCCTCGGCGAGGCGGTGCGCGTCACGGCTCTCACATCATCGGGAGAGCGCATCCATGTCCGCCTGCCGGACGGGCCAGACGCGGCGCGTCTTGTGCCCGGCAGCAAGGTGGCATTCGCCTTCGCGCCGGATGCCGTCCGCATCCTTGAGGAGTCGGCCCGATGAAGCGTGGCGCAGTTGCCCTGCTTTCGCCCGCCGGCGCGGTGTTCGCAGCGGTGTTCGCCATCCCCGCCGTGATGCTGTTCGTGGTGAGCTTCTGGTCGGTCCGCAGCTTCAAGCTCAGTCCCGACGTCTCGCTTGCGGCGTGGCAACGCTTCTTCACCGAATACTGGGACCTGACGCTCTACACATTGCTGATCGGGATATCGACGGGCGTTCTCTGCACCGTTCTCGGCTTCATCTTCGCCTATGCCGCGCGGTTCAGGGCCGGCCGCCATGGCGATCTCCTGATGCTGGCGACACTGGTCACGCTGTTCGGCGGCTATCTGGTCAAGATCTATGCGTGGAAGTCCATTCTCGGCGCCGACGGGCTCCTCAACCAGGCGCTGATGCTGACGGGACTTACAGACGCGCCGCTGGCCTTCCTCATCTACAGCCGCAGCGCCGTCATCATCGCGCTCGTTCACTTCCTCCTGCCCTTCGCCATTCTCCCGATCTACGCGAGCCTGCGCAATGTGAGCGACATTTCCCTCGAGGCGGCGCGGGACCTGGGCGCAAGCACCACGCAACTCTTGACCCGCGTGATCCTGCCGCAGATCCAGGCCGGCCTGTTCTCCGCCTTCGCCTTCTCCTTTCTTCTGGCGGCGGGCGACTATGTGACGCCCATGCTGCTCGGCGGCACATCGGGCAGCATGCTGGGACAGTTCGTGCTGCTGGAGTTCTCGACCCGCTTCAACTGGCCCGCGGGCTCCGCCATGTCCTTCGGGCTGCTGCTCGCATGCTTCGTGGTGCTTGGTGCTGCAGGCTATCTCATGCGAATGGCCCTTCGCCCGAGGCCGGCATGATCTGGCGCATCGTCATCGTCCTGTTTCTGCTTTTCATGCTGGGGCCCATCCTGCTCGTCGTGCTGTTTTCATTCGGAAGCAACGCGCTGATCGGCTTTCCGATGGGAAGCCTGACATTCGCCTGGTACCGGGAACTCCTGGGCGACTCCGGCTTCTTCGACGCATTTCAAACCAGCATCGTGGTGGCGCTGGCCACGGCCATCCTGTCGACCATCACCGGGACCCTCGCGGCGATGGGACTCATGCGCCTGACGCCGCGCCCGGCCCGCACCGTTCTGGCAGCCCTGTCGCTGCCCGTGCTGCTGCCGCCCCTGGTCGTGGCCATCGCCATCGTCGTGCTGTTTGTCCGCGGCCTGGGCGTCGGACTAGGGCTTCCCGTGGTGATCCTCGGGCATGTTCTGGTGGCGCAGCCCTTCGTCATCCTTATCGTCATGGCGAGGCTCGCCCGCTTCGACACCGCGAGCCTCGATGCGGCCCGGGATCTTGGCGCAACGCGCTGGCAGGCCTTCCGCCTTGTCATGCTGCCGCAAATCGCCAGTGCGCTGGTGGGCGCGGCGTTGGTCAGCGCCGCGATCTCGCTCGACGACTTCATCATCGCCTCCTTCACCATCGGCGGCGGCAACACCGTCTCGACCTTCGTCTGGGGCAAGATGCGAACCACGCTCGACCCCTCGATCAACGCGATCGCAACCGTCCTCCTGGTGATGACAATCGGCCTTTCGGCGCTGGCGCTGCGCCTCGCCCGCTACCGGGAATGACCGGCATGCGGTTCAAGGGCCAATGCGTGATCGTGACAGGTGCTGCCCGCGGCATGGGCCGCGCCATTGCGGAGGCCTTCGCGCGCGAGGGCGCGCGGCTCGCCCTGTGGGGCCCAACCCGCGAGACGCTGGAGCGCGGCGCAGCCGAGATCGGGGGTGATGCCTTCGCCGTCACCTGCGACGTGGGCCATGCAGATGAGGTGGACGCGGCCTTCGCCCTGACGCTGGCGCGCGCCGGGCGCGTGCATGTGCTGGTCAACAACGCCGGGATCTCAGGCGATGCCGTACCGTTCCTCGACATGACGGTTGAAGCCTGGGACCGGATGATGGCCGTGAACCTGCGGGGGGCCATGCTGGCGAGCAGGCTTGCGGCGCGCCACATGGTGGAGCACGGCGGAGGCGTGATCCTGCACAATGCCTCGATCGCTGCGAGCGCCGTGGATGGCCCCTATTCGCATTACTCCGCATCGAAGGCGGGGCTGCTGGCGCTCATGCGGTCCATGGCCGTCGAACTCGCAGCGCACAACATCCGGGTCAATGCCGTGAGCCCCGGCTACACGCGGACCGACATGACCATGCAGTTCTTCCCGCCGGAGCAGCATGAGTTCCTGACGCGAAAGTTCCGGCGCGCGCCGATCAACCGGATCGTCGAGGCCGAGGAGGTCGCCAATGCCTTCGTCTTCCTGGCCTCGCGGGAAGCATCCGGCATCACCGGCGTCAATCTGGTCGTCGACGGAGGATTGACGGCCAACCACTTCATCATGGAAACTTTTCCGGGAGGACAGGCCGGTTGATGCGACGTGAGGGACATGGGGCGCTGGGACGCCGCGACCGGGGGGCGGATGGCCGGCACGCGTAGCGGGAGAGCTGCACGGCGCGCCGGCCTGCTTGCCGGCCTGGCGGTGTGCCTCGTCCTCACCGGTCTGCGCTGGCTCGATCCGGCACCGCTCAAGGACCTGCGGGATGCCACGCTCGATCTCTATCAGCAGGTGCAGCCCCGTTCCGTCGTCCAGACGCCCGTGGCCATCGTCGTTGTCGACGATGACTCGCTGAAGGAGGTGGGCCAGTGGCCATGGCCACGGCGGCGGATGGCGGAACTGGCGGAGGCGCTCTTCGGCCTCGGCGCAGCCGCCGTGGCCTTCGACGTGCTGTTCTCCGAGCCCGACCGGTTCTCGCCGGCCGTACTGTCGCGCGAGCTTGGTGGCGAAGACGCCGCACTCCTGAGGCTTCCGGATGGCGACGCGGCCCTCGCCCGGGCCCTTTCGGGCAGGCCGGCCGTGCTGGCCTTCGCCGCATCGACGGGAACGGGTGACCTGCCGGAGCCGAAGGGCGGCATCGCCATCACGGGGGAGGACGTCACGGGCTCGCTCCCGCGCTTTGCCGCTGCGGTCCGCCCGCTTCCCGTTCTCGAGGCCGCGGCGAGTGGTCTTGGCCACATCAGCATCAACACGCGGCAGCTTGGTTCGCGCGTGCGCGAGGTGCCGCTGTTCCTCAACGGCGGAGGAACACTCTTTCCTGCCTTTTCGCTCGAAGCGCTGCGCGTGGCGCTCGGCGCATCCACCTATGTCGTAAAGGGCGCGGACCTGCATGCGGGGGCGATGGAGTCCGTGCGAGTGGGAGACAGCGTCATCCCGGTGACGGAGGCCGGGGCGCTGCGCTTCTACGCCGCTCCGGCCACCGCCGTTCCCTCGGTGCCGGCTCGGGAGGTGTTCGCAGGCCCCAGGCTGG
>JADCDC010000031.1 GCA_020252385.1 Aestuariivirga sp. | reverse complement strand
TTCGGCGTCGTCCTCACCGCCGACCAGGCACAGCGCGCCCGCCCCGATGCCGCGCTTTCCCATCTCGCGCACCACTGCCTCCTCCCGGCCATGGGTGACCCAGACTTCCTCCGCCCCCGTCTCCGTGATGGTGCGCAGAAGTTCCGGCCAGTCGCAGTGGTCCGAGATGATGAGCGGCAGTTCCACCCCGCGCTGGCGCACCCTGCCCCTGATCCGCATCCAGCCGGACGCAAATCCTGCGAGCGGATCGGCGAAGCGCCTGGACCAGCGGTCACCCAGGGCCGAGGGTGGGGAGAGCACGATCTCTCCTGCGAGCTTGTCCGGCGCGTCGGCCACGGAGGGGACTTCGCCCAGGGAGACGCCACGCGAGAGGTAGTAATCCGTCATCGCCCGCAGCGCGCCGTGGAGCCAGATTGGGCGGTCGTAGCCTGCCTGGCGCAGCAGCGCGATCAGCCGCTGGCACTTGCCGAGGCCGTAGACGCCGACCTGGTGGGTGCGCTCCGGAAAATCCTGAAGCGAGGCGAGGAGCTTCGCCACCTCCTGCCGGTCCGGCTCATGGCGGTAGACTGGCAGGCCGAAGGTGGCCTCGGTGACGAAGAGATCGCAGGGCACGAGTTCGAAGGGCGCGCAGGTCGGGTCCTCGTGGCGCTTGTAGTCGCCCGAGATCACCGCGCGGTGGCCCTGGTATTCGATCACCACCTGGGCTGAGCCGAGGATGTGACCGGCGGGCGCCAGCCGCACAGTGACGTCGCCGATTTTCAGCGATTCGCCATGGCCCAGCGCCTGGGAACGGCCCATGGCGGCGGGGCCGAGCCTGAGGCGCATGATGGCGAGCGTGTCGGCGGTGGCGAGCACCGCACCATGGCCGGGCCGCGCATGGTCCGAATGGCCATGGGTGATGACGGCGCGGGCGACCGGCGCGTGGGGATCGATGTAGAAATCGCCCGGGACGCAATAGAGCCCTGCGGGTTCGGGCCTGAGCCAGCTTTGGAATGGCGGGGAAGAGGGCATGACAGCCACAATGTCATGGCTCATGCGCGGTTTCGCAAGCAATGCGGCAGATGGCCGGAAAAACGGGGAACCCCGTCGAAAGGGCTCCCCGTGAAACGGGAGGCCGGGTACGCAGTACATGATCCCGGTTCGCCCCTGGCCGTGCCCCCCGAAGGCGAGCCGATTGCCATGGTTCGATCATGGGGCATCCGAGTTTCGGATTCGTTTCCATTCAGGAAACAAAGCGTTAACGCCGGGGAGGCGGCGTTCCAGCGCGGCACAGGTCAGGCGGGCGCCTGAAGCCAGCGATCGAGGAATCGCGAAAGCCAGCCTTTGACCGCGTGATCATGCAGGAGGTTGGCGTCGAGATGGGCGCGGCTGTCCTGGGCGTTTGGCAGGACAAAGCGATGCGCGCCGATCACGCCCCAGCGGTGCATGGTGAGCCGCGTCACCTCCGGATGGAACTGGATGCCGAAGGCCGTGCTGCCATAGCGGAAGGCCTGGTTCTCGAAGGTATCTCCCGTGGCGAGGCGCTCAGCACCTTTGGGGAGGGTGAGCCCTTCGCGGTGCCAGTGGTAGACGTGGTCCGGCCAGGGGCCGAGGTCGTGGCCCCTCTCGGTGGGGGTGAGGGGGTAGTAGCCGATCTCGACCAGGCCTTCGGGATGGGGCGCCACCTGGCCGCCGAGGTGCTTGGCCAGCATCTGCGCCCCGAGGCAGATGCCGAGGAAGGGCTTCTCCTCCTTCAGTGCCACGCCGATCCAGTCGATCTCGCGGGCGATCCAGTCATCGGGGTCGTTGGCGCTCATCGGCCCGCCGAAGATCGCCGCGCCCGAATGCTGCGCGAGCGTTTGGGGGAGATCGTCGCCGAGGCAGGGGCGCCGGATGTCGAGCGGAACCCCCTTCTCCACCAGCATGTGGCCGATGCGGCCGGCGCTCGAGGTTTCGGAATGGAGGACGATCAGGACGGGGGCGCGCATCTCAGTTCTTCGCCACCGCCGGATCCCCCTGGCGGGTGCGGCCCTCGAGCAGCACCACCGCGAGGCCGGCTGCCATGATCAGCAGCATGCCGCCGATCGCCAGCGCATTGGGCACCTCGCCGAAGACGAGGAGGCCGGAGAGCCCCGCCCAGATCATGAAGGAATAGTTGAAGGGCGCCACGACCCGCGCGGGCGCGATTCTATAGGCCATGAACACCAGCGTGTGGCCGCACATGAGGAAGAAGCCGGCGATGAACATCAGCCAGCCGTGCCGGAAGGTGGGCTGAACCTGGGTTTCGAACAGCATGGACATGACGAGTGCACTCGCCATCACGATGAACAGGGTGGAGAAGGTGACCATGAGTGCCGGGGTGCGGGCGGGAACCTTGCGCGAGAGGATGTCACGCAGTGCGGCACCCACCGCGGTGAAGAAGCCGAAGATGGCGAAGGGCGAGGCGGTCTCGCCGCCCGGCTGGGCGACGAGAAGGGCCCCGGTGATGCCGAGGCCCACGAGGGCGATCCGCAGGCCGCCCACCTTCTCCCCGAAGAACAGCCACATGCCGAGCAGCACCACAAGGGGGGCGATCTGCGCGATGGCGGTGACGTCTGCGATGGGCATGTGCTTCAGGGCCACGATGAAGCAGAGGATCGCCACCACCTCGCTCACCGAGCGCAGCACCACCCAGGGGTGAAAGGCCTTGGGGAGTTCGCGGATGAGCCCCATGGCATAGACCACGGGGAGGCACCACAGCAGGGCGGCGATGCCGCGCATGACGAGGACCTGGAAGGGCGGCGCGTCAGCCAGCGCCAGCTTCATGCAGGTGTCGTTGGCCACGAAGGCGCCGCACGCCAGGAGGATGGCGCCGATGCCGCGGAAGTTCTGGGAAATGGCCATGAGGTCCGGTGGGTGAGCAGCGATTCGCCCGCACAATAGAGGAAATCGGCCCCAAGCGAAGGGGGTGACGCGGCTGAGGCCAAGGATTCCGCGACTAAGAATTTAATCCTTGACAGTGCGCGCTCGCCGGGGTATCATAGCGCACACTCCGGAATTGGGCGAAGGGCGAGGCGCCTTCAGTTCGG
>JADCDC010000309.1 GCA_020252385.1 Aestuariivirga sp. | reverse complement strand
GGGAAGCTCGGACGGCCGGGCATGGCTTCCTCGCGCTGGCCCTGCAGCACCGTGTTGTCGGTCTCGCCCAGGAGGTTGTTCATCGTGCTGCAGCCCGAGAGCATGACGAGGGCCGCAGCGGCGAGCAGGACGCGCGAGGTGATCTTCATTTCGCGGCCACCAGAGGCTGAAGCAGCTGGCCCATCATCATGGCGCGCTGGCGGAGGCTGGCGGGCGTCTCGGGATCGCCGAGGATGGCCTGCACCTGCTTGTCGGCGCCCGCATAGTCCTTGAGCCGGTACTGCACCGAGGCCATGACCTCCCGCGCGACATGGCGCCAGGGATTGCCGGCGGCGTCGAAGGGCTTCAGCCGCGCCTCAATGTCGGCGAAGCTCGCCGTGTCGGCCAGCACAACGGCGGCGCGGATCTTGGCAAGGTCCTGGAGTGTCGGGTCGATGGCGGCATTGGCGGCCAGCGCGTCATAGGCGGCGACGGCCTCCGCCGTCTTGCCCTGGCTGGCCAGAAGGGCAGCCTCGCGCATCTGGGCGAGGCCATTGAAACCGGCGTGGGTGATGCCGTCGAACTGCTTGGCCGCCTCCTCCGCCTTGCCGGTAGCGGCAAGCTCCGCGGCGGCGAAATAGGCATCGCCCGCGGCCTGGGCCTGGCGGTTCTGCCAATATTTCCAGCCCTGGTAACCGCCAACGCCGAGGATGGCCAGAAGGCAGACCCCGATGATGAGATTGCCGAAGCGGGCCCACAGTTTCTTCAGCTGTTCCTGGCGGACTTCCTCGTCCACCTCGCGAAACAGGGATTCATCGCTCAAAGCCGCAGGCTCCTCAAGTCAGGCAGAAGGATTGAAGGCCGGGCGTAGATCAGCGGCAGGGCCAAATCAAGGCAATTCAGCCGCGCTGACGCGGGCCGGGCCTTCCCTGGATCGAACCCATGATCCGGCTCGTCTCGCGCCAGTAGAGAAGCCCGAGTGCCGAACCGATCGCCGCCATGCCAAACAGGAAACCCGTAATCTCGAAGAACATGTGGCCGTCCCCGTTATTGTCGCCAATGTGCAATTGAAGACACAAATGGTTAACGGGATATTACTGCGGGACGACGACACAATCTATGGGAGAATTACCTAACCGAAAATGCAACCATAAGTCCGCCATCGGCACGCTCCGCCACCAGCGAATGGAGGGCCCACAATCCTGGATTGTCGGCGACGAAGAGCAGCGTGACCGTCTCCCCTGCGGGAATCACCGCGGTGTCCTGAAAGGCCCCCGGCTCCGCCCCCCGGAGCTCCTGCCAGACGTGGCCGTGGATGTGGACGGGCTGGCTGAAGGCCGTGCGGTTCTCGATCTCGAGGCGGATCGTCTCGCCCTTTTCGGCGGTGAAGGCCGGTTCGGGCGATGGGCCGGCGACACCGTTGATGGCCCAGCCCTTGCCGTTCTCGAGCAGGGTGCGGAGGTCGCGCTCCTGGCCGTTCAGGACCGCGGAGGTGAGGCCGCCGCGGATGCCGCCCTGGAGTGTGAGCCTGACGGTGCGCGGCTCACCTTCAGACTTGGGCACGGGCAGCGGGTTGGGCGGCAGCGCGAAATTCTCGGCAAGCACGGCCGGCGTGCCGCTGCCCGGCGACGCGATGAGGTAGCCGATCTCCACCACGTCCTCGAACAGGTCGAGTGCGAGGCGGATGTCACCCTCCTCGCCGCTCACCAGAAGGTCGGCGCGCTGGCCGGGGGCAAGCGACAGCGCCTTGCCGCCGAGCAGCGCGGGTTTCACCGGCTGTCCATCCCGCGCCAGCAGCAGGGGATCATCGCCCTTGAACAGCAGGTTCATGGTGCGGACATTGGCGGCATTGACGAGCCTCAATCGCGTGTAGCGGTCACGCGCCAGGGGAAACCGGGGGCGGAAACGGTTGTTGATGGTGAACCAGTTGCCGAGGCGGCCCTCGCCCACCATGGCCTCCACATCGCCGAAGGCGCCCTCGATGGCGCCACCCTCTCCGAGTTTCCAGTCGTCGAGCACGAGGACGAGATCGTCGATACCGTCGAGCGGAGACGCCTCCTCGACCACCAGCACCGCCTGAAGCCCCATGTCGCGCAGCCGCGACTGCTCCGCAATGGGGCCGATCCAGAAGGTGCCAGCATCGGGCGGGGTGAAGACGCAGTCCACCGCCTCGTCGGCGCCGGGAAGCAGGTTGATGGTCATCAGTTCGGACGGTCCCCTGAGCCCGAAGAAATGCAGCCACACCTCATGGTCGAGATCATTGATGAAGCGGAGCTTCAGTTCCTCGCCCTGGCGGGCCCTGATCACCAGGGGCTCCGGCCCCGGACCGAGCAGCAGGGCCTCGGTCTGGCCCGCACCACCCTCGAGCAGGCCGAGACGCGTTCGCGCCGCGCGAATCTCGATGAAGCCGTCCGCGGTGAGCGTCGCGGCCGAGGCGAACCCCGCCGTGCCCGCCAGCGCGGCCGCACAGGCCAGAAACCGCCGACGTGTGATTGCCATGGCAAGCGCCCTCCGATGGCCCCGGAAACTAGCCCTGCTCTGTGGCGGCAAGATGATGGTCCCCGCAACTTGACCTCGCAAGTCTGAGCCCACAGCCTGAGCTAAGCAAGAGGGGGACTTACCATGGCAGCTGACAGCGAACGCGCGGCAATCGAGGCGGTGATCCTGGCCTATCTCCAGGGGATGATTTACGGGGAGTTCGACAAGCTGAGAGGTGCGATGCACCCGCAATGCATGGTGGCGGGCCACTACCACTGCGACTATGTCTTCGTGACGCGCGAGGACTTCATCGGTGTGCTGTCAGAGGACAAGCCCGAGCCGCCGGGAACGCCCATCGACTACAAGATCCACTCGATCGACATCACCAAGGACACCGCGGTCGCGAAACTGGTGGACGTCTGCCTCGGCTCAACCTTCACTGACACGCTGACCTTCATCCGCG
>JADCDC010000308.1 GCA_020252385.1 Aestuariivirga sp. | reverse complement strand
TGCTGCGGCCCGGAACGTGACCTACTCAGCCGCGGCCTTCACGTCCTGCAGGGCCGGGAGAACGCGGACACGGCCATTGTCGAAGCCGATCACCGCCTCGCCGCGCTTGAGGGCCAGGGCCGTCTCGCCGAACAGCTCGCGGCGCCAGCCGTGGAGCAGGGGAACGTCGGCGGCATCGCTCTCGGCCACGGCGTCGATGTCCGAACTCGAGGCGACGAGCTTCGGTGCTATTCCTTCCTGCTCGCACACCACCTTGAGGGCGAGTTTCAGGACCTCGGCGGCGGCCTGGGCCGCCTCGCTCATGTCGTCGCGGCCGTCATCAGGCTGGGGCAGGGACTTGCCGTCAATGGCAAGTCCCGCGGCGACCGCTTTCAGCACCGCATCGCCGAGGCGGGAATTGGCCATGCCCTTGGGCAGCGCCCGGAGCTGGTTCAGCGCTTCCCGGGTCTGCGGCGACTGCACGGCGATCTCGGCGATGGCGTCATCCTTCAGGACGCGCGAACGGGGCACGTTCTTCTCGCGCGCCTCGCGCTCGCGCCAGGCGGCGACTTCCATCAGCACGCCCAGCTGCTTCTTGGAGCGGAGCCTCACCTTGATGCGCTTCCAGGCGTCCTCGGGTTCGGTGCGGTAGGTCGCCGGATTGGTGAGGATGTCCATCTCCTCCCTCAGCCAGTGCTCGCGGCCGGTCCGGTCGAGCTCCTGCTTCAGGCTCTCGTAGACGATGCGGAGGTGCGTGACGTCTGCCAGGGCATAGGCAAGCTGCTTGTCGCTCAGGGGACGTCGCGACCAGTCGGTGAAGCGGGAGGACTTGTCGATCTGCGCCTTGGCCAGTCGGCGCACGATCGCCTCATATCCCACCTGGTCGCCGAAGCCGCAGACCATGGCGGCGATCTGCGTGTCGAACACCGGATGCGGCACGATCCCGGCGCGGTGGACCATGATTTCGATGTCCTGGCGCGCGGCATGGAACACCTTGAGGACGCGGGCGTCGTTCATCAGGGCGAAGAAGGGCTTCAGGTCGATGCCGGGGGCAAGCGGGTCGATCAGCCCGTTCACCTTCTGGCCCGCCACCTGGATCAGGCAGAGGTCGGGCCAGTAGGTGGATTCGCGCATGAATTCGGTGTCGACGGTGATGAAGGTCTCGTCCGACAGGGTGGTGCAAAGGCGGGCAAGCGATTCGGTGGTCGTGATCAGTTCCATGGCCGCAGGGAAGCGCGATCGCCCGCCTCCGTCAATGGCTTGTGGAGAAATCTTCTGTTCGGTGCATTCAAAAGTTGTTTCAATGCCTTGGCGCCCGGTCTTGAGGTCCCGTCCGGGCCGTCCTCCGCTCCGGTCGGGGCGGTGGGGCGGGGCGGCGGGCAGAGGCTCCGGGCATCTCCGGCAAGCGCCAATCATTCCCTTGACTTGCCGCCCCAAGCCTTGCATAAGGCCACGCACCAAACGGCCCGGGCGACCCCCGGGCTGCTTGGCGTTTGGCCTAAAGCAAGCGGTTTGCCCTTTCCGGGGTAAGTCGGGGGAGTGTCCCGAGCGGCAAAGGGGGCGGACTGTAAATCCGCTGGCTTCGCCTTCGTAGGTTCGAGTCCTACCTCCCCCACCATTGCTTGGGGCCGGCGCCAACAAGGGTTGAGGAGTTCGGACACCGGGTTTTCCGGGCGGGTGTAGCTCAATGGTAGAGCAGCAGCCTTCCAAGCTGAATACGAGGGTTCGATTCCCTTCACCCGCTCCAAAGTTTGAATCGTGAATGCCGCCTGAGAGCGGCCAACAGGGTAGAGCGACGATGGCCAAAGAGAAATTCAACCGCGACAAGCCGCACTGCAACATTGGCACGATTGGTCACGTTGACCATGGCAAGACGTCGCTGACGGCAGCGATCACGAAGGTTCTGGCGGAGACGGGCGGTGCGACGTTCACGGCCTATGACCAGATCGACAAGGCGCCGGAAGAGCGCGCCCGCGGCATCACCATCAACACCGCGCATGTCGAGTACCAGACGAAGGCCCGCCACTATGCGCACGTCGACTGCCCGGGCCATGCCGACTATGTGAAGAACATGATCACCGGTGCCGCGCAGATGGACGGCGCCATCCTGGTCGTTTCCGCGGCTGACGGCCCGATGCCGCAGACCCGCGAGCACATCCTGCTGGCCCGCCAGGTCGGCGTTCCGGCGCTGGTCGTGTTCATGAACAAGGTGGACATGGTGGACGATCCGGAGCTTCTGGATCTCGTGGAGATGGAAGTGCGCGAGCTGCTTTCGTCTTACCAGTTCCCTGGCGACGACATTCCGATCATCCGCGGTTCGGCACTTTGCGCGCTCGAGGGCAAGAACCCCGAGATCGGCCGTGACGCCGTGCTAAAGCTTATGGAAGCGGTCGACACCTACATTCCGCAGCCGGAGCGTCCGAAGGACATGCCGTTCCTGATGCCGATCGAGGACGTGTTCTCGATCTCTGGCCGCGGCACGGTTGTGACGGGCCGCGTAGAGCGCGGCATCGTGAAGGTTGGCGAGGAAGTCGAGATCGTCGGCATCCGCGACACGCAGAAGACCACGGTGACGGGCATCGAGATGTTCCGCAAGCTGCTGGACACGGGCGAGGCTGGCGACAACGTGGGTGCCCTCCTTCGCGGCATCGACCGCGAGGGCGTGGAGCGTGGCCAGGTGCTGTGCAAGCCGGGTTCGGTCAAGCCGCACAAGAAGTTCAAGGCCGAGGCCTACATCCTGACGAAGGAAGAGGGTGGCCGTCACACGCCGTTCTTTGCCAACTACCGTCCGCAGTTCTACTTCCGCACGACCGACGTGACGGGTGTTGTGACGCTGCCGGCTGGCACGGAAATGGTGATGCCGGGCGACAACATCTCGTTTGATGTCGAGCTGATCACGCCGATCGCCATGGAGGAGAAGCTGCGCTTCGCCATCCGTGAAGGCGGCCGCACCGTCGGCGCCGGCGTCGTCGCCAAGATTACGGACTAGCGCGCGTTCCGGCCAGATGTTTCATCTGGCCGAAAAGAACTCGCGCCAGTCAGAATTCTGGAGCATGTTTTCTTCGCAAAAGTGGTTTCCACTTTTGCGGAACATGCTCAAGAGCTTTAAATGGAGTGGCGCGCTTCCTAATTGAGGTTGCGCGCCGCGCCGATAGGGGTATAGCTCAGTTGGTAGAGCGGCGGTCTCCAAAACCGCAGGTCGTGGGTTCGAGCCCTACTGCCCCTGCCAATAACTAGGAAGCACAAGGTGGCCAAGACCAATCCGTTCGAGTTTCTCCAGCAGGTCCGCGAAGAGGGGTCCAAGGTAACTTGGCCGACCCGCCGCGAAACCATGATCTCGACCGTCATGGTCTTCATCATGGTGGCGATCGCCGCTGTGTTCTTCCTCGCCGTTGACGCCGTGCTGCACCGTGGTGTGCAGTGGCTCCTCGGGATCGCGGGCTAGGGCGGGGCGACATGGCAAAGCGCTGGTACATCGTTCACGCCTACTCGAACTTCGAGAAGAAGGTCGCCGAGTCGATCAAGGAGCAGGCCGCCCAGAAGGGGCTGTCCGAGCAGTTCGAACAGGTGCTGGTGCCCACCGAAGAGGTGGTCGAGGTCCGCCGCGGCCGCAAGATCAAGTCGGAGCGCCGCTTCTTCCCCGGTTACGTGCTGGTGAAGATGGAGCTGACGGACCAGGCCTTCCACCTCATCAAGAACACGCCCAAGGTCACGGGCTTCCTCGGTTCGGATTCCAAGCCGATCCCGATTTCCGATGCCGAGGCCTCGCGCATTCTCAACCAGGTGGCGGAAGGCGTCGAGCGCCCGAAGTCCACCATATCCTTCGAAGTCGGCGAGCAGGTGCGCGTTGCCGACGGACCGTTCGCATCCTTCTCCGGACAGGTGGAGGAAGTGGACGAGGAACGGTCACGGCTCAAGGTCGCCGTGTCCATCTTCGGCAGGCCCACGCCTGTCGAACTCGAATACGGCCAGGTCGAAAAGCTCCGCTGATCGACCGACCGTAAAACCCGGTGGGAGGCCCTCAACAAGCCGGACCACTAACCTCAATCAGCCGGATGCACCGGCGAGGGAAAGAAAATGGCTAAGAAAGTCGTCGGCTACATCAAGCTGCAAGTGCCGGCGGGACAGGCGAACCCGTCTCCGCCGATCGGCCCCGCTCTCGGTCAGCGCGGCCTCAACATCATGGAATTCTGCAAGGCCTTCAATGCGGCCACCCAGAAGATGGAACCCGGCATGCCGGTTCCGGTGGTGATCACCGCCTTCCAGGACAAGTCCTTCACCTTCGAGATGAAGTCGCCGCCGGCGACCTACTTCCTCAAGAAGATCGCGGGGCTGAAGTCGGGCTCGAAGGAGCCGGGCAAGGGCGCCTATGTCGGCAAGGTTTCGATGGCCCAGTGCCGCGAGATCGCGGAACAGAAGCTCAAGGGCATGAACGCCCGCGACCTCGACGCCGCCGCGCGTGAAATTGCCGGCTCCGCCCGGTCCATGGGCCTTCAGGTGACGGAGTAAGATGATGGCAAAGGCAGCAAAGCGCATCGCCAAGAATAGCGAAGGCATCGACCGCCAGAAGTTCTACGGCCTTGATGAGGCCGTGAAGCTGGTGAAGGAGCGCGCCAACGCCAAGTTCAACGAGACCGTCGAGATCGCCATGAATCTCGGCGTCGATCCGCGTCATTCGGACCAGATGGTCCGCGGCGTGGTCAACCTGCCGAATGGCGCGGGTCATAACCTGCGGGTTGGCGTCTTCGCCAAGGGCCCGAAGGCCGAAGAAGCCAAGAAGGCCGGGGCTGAGGTCGTGGGTGCCGAGGATCTCTTCGAGATCGTCAACAAGGGCCAGATCGACTTCGACCGCTGCATCGCGACGCCGGACATGATGGGCCTCGTCGGCCGTCTCGGCAAGGTGCTGGGTCCGCGCGGCATGATGCCGAACCCCAAGGTCGGCACCGTCACCATGGACGTCGCCGGCGCGGTCAAGGCCGCCAAGGGTGGCGCTGTGGAGTTCCGCGTCGAGAAGGCGGGCATCATCCAGGCCGGCGTCGGCAAGGCGTCGTTCTCGGATGAGCAGCTCAACCAGAACATCAAGGCCTTCGTGGACGCCGTCATCAAGGCGAAGCCCCCGGCGGCCAAGGGTACCTACGTCAAGAAATTGTCCATTTCTTCGTCCATGGGACCCGGTCTGAAACTCGACCTCGCCTCCGTCACAGGCGGCGGGGCGTAAGCATTTACAAGTTTCTCCGTTGATTTCCTCAAGGAATTCAACGGGGTAACCGAAGTTCCTCGAACTTCGGATTACCTGTCCGAGATTGCAGGCGCGGGGGAATCCCTCCCGCTTAAACGTGAAAGCCTGCATGAGATGGGTGTCAAAACGGAATTCGAATCCCCATCTGGGGGTTCCTAGTCGGTTTGGACCTCATGGACCCAGTCCCGGGAAACCGGGCAGGGGGACAGGCACTGAGCGCCGTTCACCGGCGCCTGCTGCTTCCATGTGGTGGGCGTCCTGAACGGTTGGTCCAACGGCGGGCGGGTGATGAGCCCTTCCGCCATAAAGGAGAGAGCAAGTGGAAAGAGCTGAAAAGAAAGAGCTCGTCGCAACGCTCAACCAGGTGTTCAAGACCACCGGTGTGATCGTTGTGGCCCACAACAAGGGCCTCACTGTGAACCAGGTCAACGACCTGCGTAGCAAGATGGCCCAGGCGGGGGCGACCGTGAAGGTCGCCAAGAACCGTCTCGCCAAGCTTGCTCTTGATGGCACTGACGCAGCCGGGATCAAGGACCTCTTCCAGGGTCCGACCATGGTGGCTTACGCCGCCGATCCCGTCTCGGCGCCCAAGGTCGCCTCTGCCTTCGCCAAGGGCAACGACAAGTTCGTTGTTCTGGGCGGCGCGCTTGGCAAGACCGTCATGGACGCCAATGCGGTCAAGGCACTCGCCGAACTGCCCTCGCTCGATGAGCTCCGGGGCAAGCTGATTGGCCTCATCCAGGCTCCGGCCACCAAGATTGCTGGTGTGCTTCAGGCTCCTGCTGGCCAGCTGGCGCGTGTCATGAACGCCTACGCCACCAAGGATCAGGCTGCTGGCTGAGACGCCACGCCGTCAAGACCAACCTAACCAACCGACTATAGAAAGACACTCAAATGGCTGATCTCAGCAAGCTCGTCGAAGACCTCTCGGCCCTCACCGTTCTCGAGGCTGCCGAACTTTCCAAGATGCTCGAAGAGAAGTGGGGCGTTTCCGCCGCCGCTCCGGTGGCCATGGCCGCTGCTCCGGGTGCGGCCGCTGCCGCTCCGGTCGAAGAGAAGACCGAGTTCACCGTTGTCCTGGCCTCCGCCGGCGACAAGAAGATCGAGGTCATCAAGGAAGTCCGCGCCATCACCGGTCTCGGCCTCAAGGAAGCCAAGGACCTGGTCGAAGGCGCTCCCAAGACCGTGAAGGAAGGCGTCAACAAGGCGGATTCCGAAGCCATGAAGAAGAAGCTCGAGGCCGTTGGCGCCAAGGTCGAGCTGAAGTAACGAGTCCTCCGGCGGCGCGGCTCTTGAGTCGCGCCGCTGGGCCAGTATCGCGCCGTCCGCGACGGCTTGCCGGACTTCCTTGCAAAAAGGGGGTTCGGCAAGCTGTCGAAAATGCTTGTTTCTGAACCGTCAAGGAACCCCAATGGCCGAAACACAGTCCGCTGCAAGCCGCAAACGCCTCCGCAAGTTCTTCGGCAAGAACATCGAAGTGGCTGAAATGCCGAACCTCATCGAGGTTCAGCGCGAAAGCTACGACCAGTTCCTGCAGATGAAGGAGCCGAAGGGCGGGCGAGCGCCGGAGGGCCTTCAGGCCGTCTTCAAGTCGGTCTTCCCGATCACCGACTTTTCTGGCCAGGCCATGCTCGAATTCGTGCGCTACGAGTTCGAACAGCCGAAGTTCGACGTGGATGAGTGCCAGCAGCGCGGCATGACCTTC
>JADCDC010000307.1 GCA_020252385.1 Aestuariivirga sp. | reverse complement strand
GGAAGCGAAGCAGGCCGTCAAGGCAACCGATGGCGCGGTGGCCGAGGGGAAGTTCACCTACGTCAAGGCCTATCCGCCCTTCCACCTCGGCGATGACGCGCCCGTCGTGCACCGCGCCGTCAAGGCGATCGAGGCGCTGGGGCTGAAGCCAAACCTGATGTTCTCGCCCGGCGGCCTCGATGCCAACTGGCTGGACAAGCACGGCATCCCCACCGTCACCATCGGTGCCGGCCAGCGCGAGGTGCACACGGTGAAGGAATATGTCGAGCTCGACGAATACGTGATGGGCTGCAAGATCGCCGTGCTGGCGGCGACGCAGAAGGGCTGATCTCCCCAGCGGTCAGAAGAAGAAGCGCACGCCTGTCAGGACGCCATAGGCGTCCTGATAGCTTGTGGGCCCATCGTCGTCATAGGTGAACTTGCGGACGCCGCCGTAGACATCGATCGACAGCACATCGATGGACTGGACCCCATAGACGCCATAGTTCACCGTCTCCGCCCCATCGGAGAGGAAGTCGTGGCCGTTGTAGTAGTCGACGGACAGGGAGGTGGCGCCCAGCTCGAAGACCTGGTTCCGCCAGCCCGCCCGGCCCCAGACATAGCTCGCGCCGTCGATCTGCTGGCCGGCCGAAAGCGCGACGTTGAGCCCCGTGGGGACATGCACGATGGTTCCGGAGCCTGCGAGCCTCTCCGTGTCTTCGCCATCCGGATTGTCCAGCCACTGGTAGCCGATGGCGGCCCTCACCGCGAAGTCGCCGATCTCGCCCGTCCAGCGCGCGGCGACGTCGTAGTAGTTCGTGTTGTCCTCCTCGACGAGGATGTTGATCCCGTATGAGGTCGACAGCATGAGCCCGCCGACGACCGGCGTGTCGTAGCGGGCGCGGAACCGCCGCGCGCCGTCGAAGCTGTTGTTGACCTGGCCTACGGTGACGCCCGTGAGCTTGCCCTCCTCGTCGCGGAACTGGAACGAGCCGAACCCATCCGAGGAGTCGGTGGCCCCGGCATGGAAGGTGAAGGAGTCGTCGAGGCCCGCCGTGCCGTCGGACGCGCTGCTACCCTGGCCGAGAGACACCGTGCCGTAGCGCCCATCGCCCGCGACCTCGAACCAGCGCAGCGCGGTACGCTGCCAGTCGATCCACTCCGGCGTGAAATCCTGCGAAACGGCGGCGCTGCTGCGAAATCCGAGGCCGGTCTCGAAGCGCAGCCGCAACGTCATGTCATCGACCGGCTGGGTGATGGTGAAGCCGAGGCGAGAATTCCAGTTGCCGTTGTCGACGAGGCCGCTCGTGACCTCATCGCCGTCGTCGAAGCTCTGGAAGGCCGGGTTGAACTGTCCGTAGAAGTTCATCACGCCGCCCGAGAAGAGTTCGAAGGTCAGGGGCGGACCGTAGATCTCGGACTCGATCGGGAGTTCCTCGATCAGCGCATCGTAGTCGAAGTCGGCTTCCGTCTGCTCCTGCGCGCTGGCGGCCGTTCCGAGGAGCGCGAAAGCCCACACAACAAGGTGCAACGTGACTGGCCTTGACATGCCCCTCTCCTCCTCGCCCGTGCGGGCTTGATCGCTGCCCGATCGGCAATCGATTGAGTCAACTGATATCAGCCTCACCGCACCCGTCAATGCGGTTCGGGTTCCTTTCGGGGCGTCTGCCGCCCTTCGATCATGCAAGAGCCAACAACAACGTGAACACCAACACGACGACGATGAGGAGTGCGGATGAAACAGGCCATTCACGCGATCCGGTCTCGAATCGCGAGAGCTGCGCGGCTCCCCATGAGGCGGCGGGAACGGACAACAGGCTGGCATTGGCGGCTATGTCGGCGCGCGTTTCGACGTTGCTCGTGGGCGTTGGGGACACCATGATGCCCGCCGCGGCAAGGCCCCAGCCAGCCAAGAGACCGACGGCGATCGGCCAGCCGAGATCGAGGATCGCCTCGGGCTTCAGCGCGGAAATCGCGGCAATGCCAGTCACGACATCGAACAGCATCCAGGGAAGCAGCAGGGCCAGCATGAAGACGAAGAGCCACGCCTTGCGCAGCGTGCCCGCCACAGGCTGATCCGCCGCTGAGGCCGCGACGTTGCGGATCAGGCGGCTGAAATGCAGCATGAGCAGCGTGCTGCCGACAGCAGCAGCGGCAAACAGCAGCGAGACGGCGCCATCGCCGATCAGCGGCTTGACCGCAAGCTTGGCCAAGGCGCCGCCCGCAAGCGGCAGCCCCGCAAAGCCCAGTGCCGTGATCACGGCGGTGACCAGGATGATCTGCCGTGACCGTCCTTGCTCCGTGTGCTTCAGGGCGTCGATCACCAGGAAGAGCCCGCCCTTGGCCAGGACATGATAGAGGGCGTAGAAACCCACCAGAACGGCTGCCTCGGCACTGCCAATGGCGAGGGCCGCGCCAAGCATGGCGGCCATCTGGCCGAGCTGGCTGATGCTCGAATAGCCGAGAACGCTCCTGGGGTTGGTCTGGAAGAGCCCGACGATCACGCCATAGAAGCCGGACACAAGTCCGAGGACCAGAAGGGCCATGCCCCAGCCTTGAAGTCCTGCCTCGAAGGGCAGGAACTGGATCAGGCCGATGAGGCCGGCCTTCGAGGTGGCGCCGCTCAGCGCCGCCGTCGCCAGCAACGGCCCTGACGCATAGCTCACCGGCATCCAGCCGTGGAGCGGCACGAGGCCGATCTTGAAGCCGAAGCCGAGGATCAGCAGGGCCATCACCGCGTCGCGGTAGGGCGAGGCGGCAAGCGCTGACACGCCATCGGCGATCAGCAGGCTCTGCCCCGGCGTGCCGGCGGCGAGCAGCACGAAAGCACCGAGCAGCAGGGCCTCGCCGAGGAGTGCGGCCGCCAGGGTGAGGCGGCCCGCCCGCTGTTCGGCCGCGCCGCCATCCCACACGATCAGTCCATAGGCGGGCAGGCTGGCCGCTGCGTAAAGCAGGTAGAAGCTCGCGAGGTCCGCAGCGGCAAAGACGCCGAGGCTGCCCCACAGCGTGAGGAGCCACCACATGGCGAAGCGCGGCGCATCGGGCCTTCCCTTGAGCCAGCGGCTGGCCGCAGCACCGGCCGCGCACCAGATGAGCGCCGAGACGACGAGCAGCATGGCCGCCGTCCGGTCGAGGTCGAAGCTCCAGCCGCCGGGCAGGCGCGCCGTCCACTCCGGCTGGCGGCCGCTGGCCAGCGCCAGCACGAGGCCCGGCAGGGGTGCCAGCGCCAGCAGCGAGACGATGCGGTCCTGCAGCGCCTTCACCTGCAGCACCAGCAGCATCGCAAGGGGAACGCCAAGGGTGAGCGCCAGCAGGATTGTCATGGCGCCCTCCCGATTGAGAGAATGTCGAGAGGCGCCAGCGGCAACAGGCCGAGCATCACCGAAACCGCCGCAAGGCCCAGCGCCACGGCCTGCTGCGTCGCACTCACGGGCGCAGTGGTGAGGCCCTTGGGTTCCGCGGCCATCATGCGGCTCAGCACCCTGAACACATAGGCCCCCGCCAGCACACCGCCCACGATGATCACCAGGGCCCAGAACCAGTGCCCCTGGCCAAGGGCGGACAGCAGCAGCATCCACTTGGCGCTGAACCCGCCACTCGGCGGCAGGCCCATCAGCGACAGTCCGCTCACCGCGAAGGCCAGTGCGACGAGCGGCAGCCGCCGCGCAAGGCCTGCAAGAGCGTCGATGCGGTCATGGCCCAGCGC
>JADCDC010000306.1 GCA_020252385.1 Aestuariivirga sp. | reverse complement strand
GCGGCGGCGGCCTGGGTTTCGAGGCGGGTGACGCCGTCGGCGTGCTGCTCGAACAGCACGCCGCCCAGGTGCTGAGGGACTGAGGCCATGGCAAGCGCCAGGGAAGTCGCTGAGGCCGCGGAGCGCCGTGACGTGCGGAACCGCTGGCTGCTCTCCGCGCCTGCACTGCTCATCATCTTCTTCGCGGCAGTCGGCCCGCTGTTCGTCATGCTGCTCTACTCCTTCATGGCGAAGGGTGACTACGGCGACGTGAAGCTCTGGCAGTTCTCGAGCGAGGGCTGGTTCAGCGTGTTCCTCGAGCGTGACATCTTCGACGACACGCTGTCGGTCAACGACGCCCACCTCGCCATCTTCTGGCGATCGGTCAAGCTCTCGCTTGCCACCACCTTCCTGACGCTGCTGTTCGGATTTCCGACCGCCTATTTCATCGCCACGCGGCCGGAGCGCTGGCGGGCACTGTGGCTGTTCCTGATCACCATACCCTTCTGGACCAACCTGCTGATCCGCACCTACGCCATGCAGGAGGTGATCCGCAACGAGGGCGTGATCAACACGAGCCTCCTGTGGCTCGGCCTCATCGATCAGCCGATCCAGATGATGTACACCGACCTCGGCATCCTGTTCGGCATGACCTATGTCTACCTGCCGCTGATGGTGCTGCCGCTCTATGCCGCGATGGACCGGCTGGACTTCCGCCTCGTCGAGGCCGGATACGACCTCTATGCCACGCGCCTCAAGGTCCTGTGGCGGATCATCGTCCCGCTGGTCAAGCCCGGCATCGTGGCGGGCTCGATCCTCGTCTTCATCCCCTCGCTCGGCGCCTATGTGACGCCGCGCGTCCTGGGCGGCGGCAAGAACATGATGATCGGCAACCTGATCGAGCTGCAGTTCGGGCAGGGCCGCAACTGGCCGCTCGGCGCCGCTCTCTCGCTCACGCTGATGGCGATCGTCATGGTGGCGCTGCTCCTCTATGTCCGCAACGCCTCGAAATCCGGTGCGCGCCATGGCTAGACACTTCGACGTCCGGCGGCAGTGGGGCTTCGCGACGGTGGCGATGATCTGCTTTTTCCTGCTCTATCTGCCGATCGCCACGCTGGTGGTCTTCGCCTTCAACGCCGGGCCCTCGCTCGCCGTCTGGGAGGGCGTGTCGCTCAAGTGGTTCGTCGCGGCCTGGAACAATTCCGACGTGCAGGAGGCCGCCATGCGGTCCTTCATCATCGCCATTTTCGCCGCGACCATCGCCACGATCGCCGCCACCATGGCCGCGCTGGCGACGACCCGGACCGCGCCCTACCGCGGCATGACGTTCAAATACGCCTTCATCAACCAGCCGTTGATGGTGCCGGAGATCGTCACCGCCGTCGCACTCCTCATCATCTTCTCGCGCATCAAGGTCTGGACGGGCTATTCGGGCCTCGGATACCTGATCGCCGCGCATGCCGCCTTCTGCATCCCCTTCGCCTACCTGCCGATCCGGGCCCGGCTCGAGAACATGGACCTGACGCTTGAGCGCGCCGCGGCAGACCTCTACGCCACGCCGTGGAACGCCTTCCGCCGCGTAACGTTGCCGCTTCTGCTGCCGGGCATCGTGGCGGGCTTCATGCTGGCCTTCGTGATTTCGCTCGATGACGTGGTCATCACCGAGTTCGTGAAATCCGGTGGACAGGATACCCTGCCAACCTACATGCTTGGACAGCTCCGGCGGGTCGTGACGCCGGAAATGAATGCCATATCGACCGTGTTCCTGGCGATATCGGTGCTGATCGTCACGCTCTTCTTCCTCATCAGCCGGAAGAAGACGTGACATGGGAGAGACCTCAACAGGGAGAATGACATGAAACGGACACTCACTGCAGCCCTCGCCGGGCTCGCGATGCTGGCGGGCGCTTCAAGCGCCCAGGCGGAAGGCCAGCTCAACATCTTCAACTGGGGCAACTACACCAGCCCCGAGATGATCAAGAAGTTCGAGGAGCAGCACAAGGTCAAGGTGACCGTCACCGACTACGACTCGAACGACACCGCGCTGGCCAAGGTGCGCGCCGGCGGGCACGGCTTCGACATCGTGGTGCCCTCCGCCAATTTCATGCCGATCTGGATCCAGGAGGGCCTTCTGCTCGAGTCGCGGCCCGACCAGATGGAGAACTTCAAGAACGTCGACGAGCGCTGGGTGAACGTCGACTGGGATCCGGGCCGGCGCTATTCCGTTCCGTGGCAGTGGGGCCTCACCGGGATCATCGTGGACACCTCGCTCTACAAGGGTGACATCAACACGTCCGCGATCTTCCTCGACCCGCCGCCGGAACTCGTCGGCAAGATCAACGTCGCGCCGGAAATGAACGATGTGATGTACGCCACCATCCGCTACATGGGCGGCCAGTGGTGCACCACCGACAAGGATCTCCTCCGGAAGGTGCGCGACAAGCTGGTCGAGGCGAAGCCGAAGTGGATCGCCATGGACTATGGCGTGATCGAGAAGTTCGCCAGCCGCGACTTCGGTGCGGCCTTCTACTGGAACGGTGCGGCCATGCGTGCGCGCGCGCAGAACCCGGACGTCAAGTTCGGCTTCCCGAAGGAGGGCTTCCCCTACTTCATGGACAGCGCGGCGATCCTGAAGGATGCCAAGAACGTCGAGAACGCCAAGCTCTTCCTCAACTTCATCATGGATCCGAAGAATGCGGCCATGATTTCGGACTTCGCCCGCTATGCCAACGGCATCAAGGGGTCCGAGCAGTTCATGCCGGCCGACATGAAGGACGCGCCCGAACTGATCGTTCCGAAGGAGTTCGAGGCGGCAGGCGAGTTCCTGAAGCCCTGCGCGCCGGAAGTGACGGAGCTCTACACCAAGATCTGGACGGAAGTGCTGAAGTAACATCTCACGGGGACCCCGGCGCCGCGTGGCGCCGGGGCCTGTCCACGAATGGGAGAGGCTGACCGGACCATGACGCTCGATGACATCATCTCCCGCCACGAACTCCGCCGTGCCGGAGCACCCCCGGCGCGCGCGAAGGGCATCGTGCTGCTGGTCCACGGCCGCGGCGCCACGGCGGAGAGCATGCTGCCGCTGGCCGATGTCGTCGCCCAGCCGGATCTCTGCTACCTCGCGCCCCAGGCGGAGGGCCACACCTGGTATCCGCAGAGCTTCATGGCGCCCACCGCCGCCAATGAGCCTTTCCTGTCCCGGGCGCTGGCGCGCATTTCGGGCATCATCGCCGACATCCTGGACACCGGCCTGACACCCGCTCAATTGTCCGTGATCGGCTTCAGCCAGGGCGCCTGCCTCACGAGCGAGACGGTGCTGCGCAACCCAAGGCCCTATGGCTTCATCGGCATCTTGAGTGGCGGCGCCATCGGCCCGCCGGGAACGCCCAGGGATTACCAGGGCTCGCTTGCGGGCGCGCGCATCTTTCTGGGCTGTTCGGACAATGATCCGCACATCCCGTTGCTGCGCGTGAAGGAAACGAGTGCCGCCCTCGCGCGCATGGGGGCGGGCGTTACCGAGCGCATCTATCCCGGTTCCTCGCACGGCATCAGCGAGGACGAGATTACATTTTTGAGAGCTGGCCTCG
>JADCDC010000305.1 GCA_020252385.1 Aestuariivirga sp. | reverse complement strand
TCACCACGCCCAACCAGGCCCGCTGGATCGCCGAGATGGCGGCCTATGCGGCTGCCTGCCATCCGAAGCTGAAGTGGCTCGAGACGGTCGAGGCGCAGGAGGACAACAACCTGTCCTTCAACCAGGCCACGACGCTGATCAACAAGTATGGCGACGAGCTGAAGGGCATCTTCGGCATGACCTCGGTCGCCACGCCCGCCTCCGCCGAGGCCGTGACGCAGGCCAACAAGTGCGGCTCGATCGCCGTCGTGGGCCTCGCCACGCCGAACGCCATGAAGCCCTATGTCGAAAAGGGCTGCGTGAAGTCGGTGGTGCTGTGGAACCCCGTCGATCTGGGCTATGCCGCGATGCATGTTCTGCGCTCCGTTGCCGACGGCACGCTGCAGCCCGGCGCCACCTCGGTGAAGGCCGGCAAGCTCGGCGATCTCCAGGTCATCAACGGCTCTGAGATCCTGCTCGGTGCGCCTTACGTCTTCAACAAGGACAACATCGGCCAGTTCGACTTCTAAGTCATCAATCCAGGAACGCGCCGGTCGTCCCAGCGCGTTCCTTTCCGTTTTCGAAAGCGAGAGTCCCATGAGCAATTCCGTGACCGTTCCCTCCCTGTGGGATGATGCCAAGGCCGCCAGTCTGGACGAGCCCGGCCTCCTCCTCTACCGCTCGAACCTTCTGGGCGCGGATCTCCGCATCACCAATTTCGGCGGCGGCAACACCTCCGCCAAGGTGGCGATGACCGATCCGCTGACGGGTGGAGAGGTGACCGTGCTGTGGGTCAAGGGATCAGGGGGCGACATCGGATCGATGAAGCTCGACGGCTTCGCGACGCTCTACATGGACAAGCTCAATTCGCTCAAGGGTCTCTACAAGAGCCTCGACCAGGAAGACGCCATGGTTCATGCGCTGAACCATTGCATCTTCAACCTGAACCCCCGCGCGCCTTCGATCGACACCTGCCTCCATGGCTATGTGCCGCACCCGCATGTCGATCATGTGCATTCGGACGCCGTCATCGCCATCGCCGCCTCCGAGGATTCCGAGAGGCTGACCCGCGAGATCTTCGGCGACGAGATGGGCTACCTGCCGTGGCAACGCCCCGGCATCGACCTCGGCATCAAGCTCGGCGAAATGGCGCAAAAGAACCCGCAGTATGTGGGCGTGGTGCTGGGAAGCCACGGCCTGTTCACCTGGGGCAAGACCGCCAAGGAATGCTACGACACGACGCTCCGCATCATCAACAAGGCGGCGGTGTGGCTGGAGCGCAGCCGCGAGAAGCCGGCCTTCAAGGGACCGCGCGTCGAGACGCTGCCCGAAGCGGAGCGGCGCGCCGTGGCGCTGCGGCTGATGCCCGAGATCCGCGGACGGATTTCGAAGCATGAGCGCAAGATCGGGCACTTCGTCGATTCGCCCGAGGTTCTGGAGTTCGTCAACTCCAACATGCTCGACAAGCTGGCGCCGCTCGGCACCTCCTGCCCCGATCATTTCCTGCGCACCAAGATCAGGCCGCTGATCGTGCCGCATGACGCCGACGGCGCGGCAATCGACCGCCTGCTCGAGGGCTACCGTGCCGATTACGCCGCCTATTACGAGCGCTGCAAGCACCCCGATTCGCCGGCGATCCGCGATCCCAATGCGGTGATCTACCTCGTTCCGCAGGTGGGCATGCTGTCCTTCGCCAAGGACAAGGCGACGGCGCGCATCGCCGCGGAGTTCTACGTCAACGCCATCAACGTCATGCGCGGGGCATCTGGCGTCTCCGCCTACAAGGGACTGCCCGAGCAGGAGGCGTTCAACATCGAGTACTGGCTGCTCGAGGAGGCGAAGCTCGCCCGCATGCCGAAGCCGAAGAGCCTGGCGGGGCGGGTGGCCTTCGTGACGGGGGGTGCTGGCGGCATCGGCTCGGCCATCGCCTCGAAGCTTCTCTCGGAAGGGGCATGCGTGGTGCTGGCCGACATCGACCAGGCCTCGCTCGACGAGGTGACGGCGGGCTTCGCCAAGACCTATGGCAAGGACAATGTCCGCGGCGTGAAGATGGACGTGACCTCGGAAGATGCCGTGATCCAGGCGATGAACGAGACGGCGCTCGCCTTCGGCGGCGTCGACATCGTCGTCAACAATGCGGGCATCACCATTTCCGCGCCCGTGGAGGACACAACACTCGATCTGTGGAACAAGAACCAGGCGGTGATGGGCACGGGATACTTCCTCGTGGGCAGGGAGGGCTACCGCCTGCTGAAGCGCCAGAACCTCGGCGGTTCCATGGTGTTCATCTGCTCCAAGAATGCCGTGGCGGCGTCGCCCGGTGCCTCGGCCTATTGCGCGGTGAAGGCGGCGGAACTGCACCTGGCGCGCTGCATGGCGCTCGAAGGGGCTCCGCATGGCATCCGCGTCAATGTCGTGAACCCCGATGCGGTGTTGCGCGGCTCCAAGATCTGGCAGGGGCCGTGGCGGCAGCAGCGCGCGGCCTCGCTCAAGATCACCGAGGATGAACTCGAGGAGCACTACCGCAAGCGCTCGCTGTTGCAGCGTTCGGTCTATCCGGAAGATATCGCGGAGGGCGTCTATTTCTTCGCCTCCGACCTCTCCAACAAGTCGACCGGCAACTTCCTGAATGTCGATGCGGGCAATGCCGCGTCCTTCACGCGGTGATGTGATGGGTTTCGCGATCTCGCAGGAGTTCATCGGCACGGAGAACGGGCGCCAGGAGAAAGCCCTGGCGGAGGACTACGAGGCGCTCGGCCGCCAGCTGGCGCGGCGCGGCATCGCGATCGAAGCGGTGACGGAACGGGCGATGGCCTTCACCGTGGCCGTGCCAACCTGGGGTGTGGGAACCGGCGGCACGCGGTTCGCGCGCTTTCCGGGACCGGGGGAGCCGCGCCACATCCACGACAAGCTCGAGGATTGCGGCGTCATCAACCAGCTGACCCGGGCGACGCCCAACGTCTCGCCGCATTTTCCGTGGGACAAGGTGAAGGACTACAACGCGCTCCGTCAGGAGGCTGCCTCGCATGCGCTGGGCTTCGACGCGGTGAATTCCAACACCTTCCAGGACCAGAGGGCGCAGCGCCTGTCCTACAAGTTCGGCTCCCTCACCCATGCCGACAAGGCAACGCGCGCGCAGGCGGTGGAGCACAATCTCGAATGCATCGAGATCGGGCGGCAGCTGGGATCGACCGCACTCACCGTGTGGATCGCCGACGGATCGAACTTTCCGGGCCAGGCGAACCTCGGCGCGGCCTTCGACCGCTACATCGAATCGCTGAAGACGATCTACGACGCCCTGCCGAAGGACTGGCTCGTCTTCCTGGAGCATAAGCTCTATGAGCCCGCCTTCTATTCGACGGTCATTTCCGACTGGGGCTCGAGCTTCATGGCGGCCCTCGAGCTGGGACCCAAGGCGCGCTGCCTCGTGGACCTCGGCCACCATGCGCCCAACACCAACATCGAGCAGATCGTGGCGCGCCTCATCCGGGCGAAGAAGCTCGCGGGCTTCCACTTCAATG
>JADCDC010000304.1 GCA_020252385.1 Aestuariivirga sp. | reverse complement strand
CTCGATGGAATTGGCCATGTCGGGGTTCTGGCGCAGGAAGGTCTTGGCGTTCTCGCGGCCCTGCCCGATGCGCTCGCCATTGTAGGAGAACCAGGAGCCGGACTTCTCGACCACGCCCGCCGTGACGCCGAGGTCGATGAGCTCGCCCACCTTGGAGATGCCCTCGCCATACATGATGTCGAACTCGACCTGCTTGAAGGGCGGCGCCACCTTGTTCTTGACCACCTTGACGCGGGTCTGGTTGCCCACCACCTCGTCGCGGTCCTTGATGGCGCCGATGCGGCGGATGTCGAGGCGGACGGAGGCATAGAACTTCAACGCATTGCCGCCCGTCGTGGTCTCCGGCGAACCGAACATCACGCCGATCTTCATGCGGATCTGGTTGATGAAGATCACCATGCAGTTGGTCTTGGAGATCGAGCCCGTGAGCTTGCGGAGCGCCTGGCTCATCAGCCGGGCCTGCAGGCCCGGGAGCTGGTCGCCCATCTCGCCTTCCAGTTCGGCGCGCGGCGTGAGTGCGGCGACCGAGTCGATCACCAGCACCTCGACAGCGCCCGAGCGCACCAGCGTGTCAGCGATTTCGAGCGCCTGCTCGCCCGTGTCGGGCTGGGAGATCAGCAGGTCGTCGATCTTGACGCCGAGCTTCCTTGCATAGACCGGATCGAGGGCGTGTTCGGCATCGACGAAGGCGCAGATGCCGCCACGCTTCTGGGCCTCGGCGATGGTCTGCAGCGCCAGCGTGGTCTTGCCGGAGGATTCCGGCCCGTAGATCTCGATGACGCGGCCCTTGGGCAGGCCACCGATGCCGAGCGCGATGTCGAGCCCGAGCGAGCCGGTCGACACCGCCTCGATCTCCAGCGCCGTCGAGGCGCCCAGCTTCATGATGGAGCCCTTGCCGAAAGCCCGTTCGATCTGGCTCAGGGCCGCATCAAGCGCCTTGTTCTTGTCCATGGAATTATCAACGACCCGAAGATTCGATTGCGCCATCGGTTTACTCCTTCATCCTGCCTGGGTCCACCGGAGGCACTTCGTTCTGATCGCCGCCGTTGTTCAGAATATGTTCTATTTGCGTTCTGTTGGCAAGCGAAAAAGCAATATATCCTCCCCCTTGAAAACACACAGTTAATTCCAGACGAAACCGGAACAGAACGGAACGCAATAGCACCGGTGTCCATCAACACATATCGGTGGAAAACTCCCGTCAGGCACGCAGCGGCGCCAGCACGCGTTCGATTGCCGCCGCCGCGCCGAACAGCGCCCGGTCCCGGCCCCAGGGCGCCATCGCCATCAGCCCCGAGGGCGCCTCGCCCTGCCCCTGCATGGGGAGCGAGATGGCGCAGCCGTTGAGGAAATTCCCGACATAGGTGTTCCTGAGGCTCATGGCGTTGAACCTGAGGTAGTCCCTGTCCTCCGCGAGTTCGGCGATCGCCGGGGCCTGGTTCAGGGTGGTGGGAAGGATCACCGCGTCGATTCCCTCGCAGCGCTCGGCGAAGAGACGGATCATCTCGCGCCGGCGGCCGAGATAGTCGAGGTAATCGGCCGCCAGGATCGTCTCCGCCATCGCGATGCGGTTGCGCACCCGCGGGTCGTAGCCCTGCCCGGCCCGCGCCATCAGCGCGCGGTGGCCGGCATAGGCCTCCGCCGCCACGATGCCGCCCTTGCCATTGATCGTGGGGAGTTCGGCCAGTTCAGGAAAGCGCAGGTCCGAGAGGACGGCGCCCGCGGCGGACAGCCTGTCGAGGGCACGTCCGAAGGCCTGGGCGACACCCGGCGCGAGCCCGTCCAGCACGAAATCGCGCAGCACGGCGAGGCGCAGTCCCTGGGCCTCGCGCTGCGGTGGCACACCGTCCCAGTCGCCCGCCATGAGGGCGTCGGCCGTCGCACAGCAGGCGACCGAGTTGGCGAGCGGCCCGATCGAATCGAAGCTCGGCGACAGCGGATAGCAGCCGGTGAGCGGCACCCGGCCATGGCTCGACTTGTAGCCGACGATCCCGCAATAGGCGCCGGGAACGCGGCAGGACCCCCCCGTGTCGGTGCCGATGGCGAGGCTCACCATGCCGTCCGCCACGGAAACGCCAGCACCCGAGGACGAGCCGCCGGGAATGCGCCCCGTGGCGCGGTCGAAGGGCGAGCGCGGTGTCCCGTAATGCGGGTTGAGGCCAACACCCGAATAGGCGAACTCCGTCATGTTGGTGCGTCCGATGACGATCATGCCCATGGCCTTAAGCCTCGCGATCGCCACCGCGTCGGCAGTGGCCGGTGCGGCCTCCTTCAGGACGACGGAGCCCGCCGTCGTCACCTCGCCCGCGATGTCGAAAATATCCTTGGACGAGAACGGAATGCCGGCGAAGCGCGAGACGGCGCGGCCGCGCCTTCGCTGCGCGTCCGCAAGCTGGGCTGCGGCGCGCGCACCTTCCGCGTCGACGCTGATGAAGGTCCGCGCGCCCTCGCCCGCGGGGTCCCCGATGGCGGCGAGCGCGCGCTCGACGAGTGCGGCGGAAGTGACACGGTTCTCCGCCAGGTCCTTTGCCAGTTGCGCCAGCGTCTGCATCCGTTCCTATCCCTCGATCGCTTCCTTGACCTTCTCGACCAGCTGCTTCAGCGAGAAGGGCTTGGGCATGAAGCTATAGCCGGTGAAGCCCTCGAGGTCCTGCTCGAACTGCTCGCCCGGATAGCCCGAGACGAAGACGAACTTGGTCTCGATGCCGCGCTTCCTCAGCTCACGGAGCAATGTCGGCCCGTCCACCTCCGGCATGACGACGTCGGAGATGATGAGGTCGAAGCCCTTCTCGTCGGCGGTGATCTTCTCGATGGCGCTTTCGCCCGAATCCGCCTCGACCACGGTGTAGCCGCGAGACGTGAGTGCGCGGAGCGCGAAGGCGCGGACCGCGTCCTCGTCCTCGACCAGCAGGATTCTCTCCTTGCCGGTATAATCGCGCTTGGCGCTCTCGGCGGGCTTCTCCTCCGCCGGGGCCTCCCCCACCGTCAGCGGATGGTAGCGCGGCAGGAAGATGCGGAAGGTGGTGCCCTTGCCCACCTCGCTGTCGCAGAAGATGAAGCCGCCGGTCTGCTTGATGATGCCGTAGACCGTCGAGAGGCCGAGCCCCGTTCCCTTGCCCACCTCCTTGGTGGAGAAGAACGGCTCCCAGATCTTCTCGCGGATCGCCTCGGGAATGCCGCTCCCCGTATCCTCGACCTCGCAGGCCACATATTCGCCCGCCGGCATGAGATGGGGAGCGATGGCGCGCGAGGCCTCCTCGGAGACATTGTAGGTCCTGACCGTCAGCGTGCCGCCGTTCGGCATGGCGTCGCGCGCGTTGACGGCGAGGTTGATGATCACCTGCTCGAACTGGTGGATGTCAACCAGCACGAAACCGAGGTCGCGGTCATGCGAGATCCTGAGCTCCACCTTCTCGCCCAGCACGCGGCCCAGCAGGTTGCCGAGGTCGGAGAGCGCCTCGGTCAGCATATGGACCTTGGGCTGCAGCGTCTGCTTGCGCGAGAAGGCGAGGAGCTGGCGCACCAGGTTCGCCGCGCGGTTGGCGTTCTGCTTGATGTTCATCACATCCGCGAAGGCGGGATCGGTCGGCCGCATCCTGGCGAGCAGCAGGTCGGCGAAGCCGATGATGGGTGTGAGCACGTTGTTGAAGTCATGCGCGATGCCGGACGCGAGCTGGCCCACGGCCAGGAGCTTCTGGCTCTGCGCCAGCTGCACCTCGAGCGACTTGTTCTCGGTCTTGTCGACCGCGAAGACCACCGCCGTGTCGTCCTCGGCGGCGAGCCTGGTGAAGGTGAACAGCACGTTCCGCGGGCTGTCGCCCGCCACATTGGCCTCGATCTGGTGCAGGCTGCCTTCGGCGGAGAGGGCGGCCGCCAGGGTCTGCTGCAGTGCCGCGCGCTCCGCCTCGACGATGGCGCCCGCGAGCAGCGCTCCGCGCCGCACCTTCGGCGACAGGTCGATGAAGGCGGCGTTGGCCATGCGGATGCCGCCCTCCTTGTCGATCTCGGCGATGCCGATCGGCGCGTTGTTGATGAAGCGGGACAGGCGCGGGGCGGAGATCTCCGCGTGGCCCGCCGCGGCCCCCGTCAGCGCGCGCGGAATGACCACGGTGCGCGCGGGCGCCGGCTGGCCCTCGGCGTCGAATTCCACGTGATGGATCAACTGCACCGGGATCAGGCCGCCGCCGCCGGCCTTGGGCAGGTCGATGCTGAAGCTCTCGGTGACGGAGCCGCCCTGCCTTGCCTCGACACCGGAGATCAGCCGCGCGGCCGGTTCGCCCAGGAGGTCGGAGAGCGTCATGCTGGCGCTTTGCGCCTCGGTGAGGTCGATCCCCAGCCACTGGGCGAGCGTGGCGTTGATGTAGTCGACGCGGCCATCCGCCATGGTGGAGAAGAAGCCCGCGGGCGCGTTGTCGAGATAGGTGATGATGAACTGCAGCCGCGAGAAGGCCTGCTCCTGGCGCTCGCGCTCCTCGCTGATGTCCTCGAGATGCCACAGGCGCACCGCGCCCTGCCCTTCCGGCGCCCTGGCGGACAGCCTGATCCACACCGGCCGGTCGGCCGCGGCGCAGGGCGCGGCCGAGCCCGGCGCCAGGCGGAGCTCGCGCGATTCGCTCCGCCCCTCGCGCAGCGCCTGGGCGATCTGATAGACCGGGGCGGAGAATTCCGGATAAGGCGTCAGCAGCACGTCCATGCCGATGAGCCGGCCCGAGCCCGACCGGGCGACCAGCGCCCGGTAGGCGGCATTGGCGTAGAGGGCGCGGCCGTTGAGGTCCGTCACCACCATGGGATGGCCGACCGCATCGGTCACCGCATTGAGGAAGGCATGCTCGCCGGCGCCACGGCCCAGCCTGATGAGCCCGGCGAGAAGGCCCAGCAGCGCCAGAACCCCCACCGCCGCGAGGCCCGCGCCACCCCACAGCACGAGGCGGGGGTCGACGGGAACGTCATGCTTCAGCCCATAGACCACGGCGGCTGCAACGATGAGCGCCAAGACCAGCACGAGGAGCACGCGGCCGCGCCCGCTGCCGGACGCCGCCGGCACCGTCACCTCGCCCCTGCCCGGCGCGTTCTTCTCCGTCATCTCTTCCCACCCCGAATCATGGGCAGTATAGGATAATCGGCGCGGGCACCCTTATGTTCTCTGCTTTACAAAGCTTTTCACCCCGGTCATCCTCACGGGTCATGGGCAGTGCGGGGTCCGAACCCAAGCCCATGACCGGGCGTAAGCAGTCAGTGAGAGGGGGACACAGCCGATGGAATTCCTGAGCGAGAACTTTCAGGTGATCATCGCAGCCCTTGCGGTGCTCGCACTCCTCTTGATCGTCATGCTGACCTGGCGGGCGCTGGCCCCCAAGGTCTCGGGCCGCAGGGGCCAGCGGCTGGGCATCAGCGAGTATCACGAGGTGGACAAGTCACGCCGCCTCGTGCTGGTCCGGCGCGACAATGTCGAGCACCTGATCCTGATCGGCGGCGCGCAGGACCTGGTGATCGAGCCCGGCATCACCGCCGCCGCCATCGCCCAGGCCTATACGCCGGCACCCGTCAGCCCCGACCCCGCCACCTTCCGGCCTGCGCCCAGGGCACCCATGTTCAGCGACCGCAAGGCTGCCCCGCGCCAGCCGGAGCCCCAGCAGCAGACGGCCCGCCGGGAAGAGCCGGAGCTTTAGGATGTCTCCCTCCCCCTTGTGGGGAGGGATTGAGGGTGGGGGTCGCTCCGAACCATCAGCTTGTGTCTGATCAAGGATTGCCGCCACCTCCCGACCCCCACCCCTGCCCCTCCCCACAAGGGGGAGGGGAACCCGATGGTTCAACGCCCCAAACGCAAAGAGCCCGGCGCGAGGCCGGGCTCTGAACTCATCGTCGCAAGTGGGTCCGGTCAGTTGGACTGCGGCATGTTGCGTTCGGCCATGAAGCGGTCGAACTCTTCCTGGTCCTTGGCGCGGCGCACCTTCTCGACGAACTCACGGAAGGCCTTCTGGTCCTCCTCGAGACGGCGGCGCTCCTCGTCGAGGCGGCGCAGCTGCTCCTGCTTGTAGGCATCGAAGGCGGCGTTGCCCGAACCCGCGAAGCCATAGGAGGACGCCTGGGACTTCCAGCCGGAGAAATCGGGCGCCTTGAAGCCCGCCCAGGGCGCGCCCTTCTCGGCCGATCCCCGCCACATCTCGCCGTTCTTCCACTTCAGGAACATGGCGAGCAGGCCAAGGGGCCAGAACACCACGAAACCGGCGATGGTGGCGCCGATCTCCCACGCCGACCAGCGCGTGAAGCCGTAGCGCCGCTCGGCGGGAGCGCGCTCCGATTCAAAACCAGCCTGAGCCGTGTTTGTCATTTCCTCGTTATCCTCTCTCTCAAGGGTTGACGGGGCAAGAGGTAGGAAGGCCGGGGCCCGGCTTCAATGGAAATCGGACCGGGCGCCTGCCGATTTCGCCCGGGGTTGCCAATTCGGCGCGGAGTGCTAACCCTTCCTGAGCGCCGGATTGCCGAGGAGTTACATGCCCATGACCCAGCACCACAGGATCGCCATGCTGACCGCCGGGGGCCTCGCACCCTGCCTGTCCTCGGCCGTCGGCGGCCTGATCGAGCGCTATTCGGAGGTTGCGCCTGAAGCATCGATGATCGGCTATCTCTCCGGCTACAAGGGGTTGCTGCAGGGGAAGTCGATCCCGGTCACGCCGGAAGTGCGCCGCCGCGCCCATGTGCTGCACGCCCATGGCGGAACACCGCTGGGCAACAGCCGGGTGAAGCTCACCAATGTCGCCGACTGCGTGAAGCGCGGCCTGATCAAGGAGGGCGAGGATCCGCTGAAGGTGGCGGCGAACCAGCTCGTCAAGGACGGCGTCACCATCCTCCACACCATCGGCGGCGATGACACCAATACTACGGCGGCCGATCTTGCCGCCTACCTCCACGGCAATGGCTATGAGCTGACCGTGGTGGGACTGCCCAAGACCATCGACAATGACGTGATGCCGATCCGCCAGACGCTGGGCGCCTGGACGGCGGCCGAACAGGGGGCGCTGTTCTTCGAGAACGTCGTGAACGAGCAGTCGACCTCCTCCCGCCAGCTGGTCATCCACGAGGTGATGGGAAGGAACTGCGGCTGGCTCACCGCCGCCACGGCGAGGGCCTGGCGCGAGCGGCTGGACGCGCTCGAGTTCCTGCCCGAGTTCAACCTCGACCGCCGCCACAAGGAAATCGACGCGGTCTACATCCCCGAAATGCCGATCGACATCGAGGCGGAGGCGGCCCGGCTCGCCAAGGTGATGGACGAGCTCGACTCGGTCTCGATCTTCGTCAGCGAGGGCGCCTGCGTGCACGAGATCGTGGCGGAGCTCGAAGCCAAGGGCGAGAAGGTGGAGCGCGACGCCTTCGGTCACGTGAGGCTCGACCAGGTGAAGGTCGGCGACTGGTTCGGCAAGCAGTTCGCGAAGAAGATCGGCGCCGACAAGACGCTGGTGCAGAAGTCGGGCTATTTCGGCCGCTCGGCGGCGGCCAACAGGGCGGACCTCGAGCTGATCCGCGCCATGGTGCATGTGGCGGTCGACTCGGCGCTTGCCGGCATCTCGGGCGTCATCGGCCATGACGAGGAGCGCGACGACGAACTGCGCGCCATCGAGTTTCCGCGCATCAAGGGCGGCAAGCACTTCGACCCCGAGACGCCGTGGTTCACCGACATGCTGCGCGACATCGGGCAGATCTCATGAGAGCCGCACTTCTGGCTCTCGTCGTCTTGACCGCGCCTGCGCTCGCCGACGAGACACTGGAGCAGGGCAAGGCGGATTTCATGCATCTCTGCGCGCCCTGCCATGGGGCGGATGCGAAGGGCGACGGTCCGCAGGTGGCAAACCTCAAGAAGCGGCCATCCGACCTGACGCAGGTGACCGCGAAATACGGCAGCTTCCCCGAGGACCGTGTGTTCGAGACCATCGCCGGCATCGACATGCCGGATGGCCACGGCACGCGCGAGATGCCCGCCTGGGGCGACGTGTTCATCAGCGAGGGCGTGGGCCAGAGCACGAAGCTCGAGGATGCGCTCAAGGCCTCCGATGAGGCCGCGCGCCGCATCGCCGGCCTCGTGCGCTATGTCGAGTCGATCCAGGCCGCGCCTTGAGATGAGCCGTCTGCACCCCGACCGGCTGTTTCCGGTGGACGGCGCGGAACGCAGCCTCGCGCGCGACATCCATGGCGAGATCGAGGCTCTGCCCATCGTCAGCCCGCATGGCCACACGGACCCCGCCTGGTTTGCCGAGAACCGCAATTTCAGCGATGCCGCCTCGCTGTTCCTCACGCCTGACCATTACGTGCTGCGCATGCTGCGGAGCCAGGGCATCGCTTACGAGGCGCTGGGGCTGGCGCCAAAGGGGAAGAAGCCCGCCGTCGACGGGCGCACCGCCTGGCGGCTGTTCGCCGCGCATTATCACCTGTTCGACGGCACGCCGTCCAAACTGTGGATCGATCACGCCTTCCGCTGGGCCTTCGGCATCGAGGAGGAACTCGATGCGGAG
>JADCDC010000303.1 GCA_020252385.1 Aestuariivirga sp. | reverse complement strand
TCGTTCCGCTGCCTCCCGAATGCGCCGCGATCATCCAGGAGAAGACCCGCACCGACCTGAAGCCGCTCGAGATCGTGCAGCCCGAAGGCCCGAGCTTCACGGTCGAGGGCCATTTGGTGCGCTGGCAGAAGTGGCAGATCCGGGTGGGCTTCCACGTCCGCGATGGTCTGATCCTCCATCAGATCGGTTATGAGGACCAGGGCCGGCTCCGCCCCATCATGCACCGCGCGTCGATGGCGGAGATGGTCGTGCCCTATGGCGACCCGACCGGCGGCAACTCTCGCCGCAACGCCTTCGACACCGGCGAATACGGCATCGGGCAGCTGCTCGATTCCCTCACGCTCGGCTGCGACTGCCTCGGTCACATCCACTATTTCGATGCCTGGAGCCATGACTGGCACGGCCAGCCGAAGCTGATCCGCAACGCCATCTGCATGCATGAGGAGGATTTCGGCACGCTGTGGAAGTATACCGACACGACGACCGGTCAGGTGACGGTGAAGCGCTCCCGCCGGCTCGTGATCTCCTCTGTCTCGACCATCGGAAACTATGTCTACGGCTTCTTCTGGTACTTCTACCAGGACGGCACGATCGGGGTCGAGGTGAAGGCCACGGGCATTCCTTTCGCCTCCGCCATTGCCGTTGGCGGCACCTCGGCCCATGGCGCGCTGGTGGCGCCGGGCATCGAGGCGCATGTGCACCAGCATGTGTTCGGCTACCGCTTCGACATGGCGGTCGATGGCGATGGCAATTCGGTGAAGGAGGTGAACTTCGAGGCCGTGCCCATGGGGCCGGCGAACCCGCATGGCAATGCCATCCGCATCGTCGAGACGGCGCTCAAGACCGAACTCGCCGCCCAGCGCGACATCGATCTTGTCTCCCAGCGCTACTGGAAGGTCGTGAATCCCAATCGCGTCAATGCGCTGGGCGAGCATCCGGCCTACAAGCTGGTGCCGGGCGTCAACGCCTTCCCCTTCCAGCACAAGGACTCATTCGTCGGGCGGCGCGCCGGATTCATGTATCACCACTTCTGGGCCACGCAGCATGCGGCGGGCGAACTCTACCCGGCGGGCCAGTATCCCAACCAGCATGCAGGCGGCGGCGGACTGCCGGAATGGACGAAGGCCGACCGCCCGCTCGACAACCAGGACATCGTGGTGTGGTACACCATGAACTACCACCACCTTCCGCGGCCCGAGGACTGGCCGGTGCAGCCCTGCGTCTATGCCGCGTTCCACTGGATGCCCTCGGGCTTCTTCGACGCCAATCCCGCGCTCGACGTGCCCTCTCCGCCGGCGAAGGAGTCCTGCTGCAGTTGATGCGGCGCGAGGGTGTTCAGCCGGGCCGGAAGGCGCGCAGCTTCGCCTTGCGCGCGCCCTTTCCGGCATAGTCGCGCTTGAAATAGATGTTCCGCTGCGGGACCAGGGTGCGGCAGGCCCTGATCAGCTGGGGCACATGTCTTCGGTCGGCCGCGGACACGATGGTGAGCGCCACGGCGTCGGTTAAGTCCGATGGCACGGGTTGCAGGCTGTGCTCGCCTTCGAGCCAGCGCTCGGCATCAGCCGCGCTGACGGGCAGCCAGCCGGCATAGGCCACCATCCGCTCGTCCTCCACGAGGCAGACGTGGCTGCGCGTCGAAAGCTGATGCTGGACGGCCGCGATGAGCTTCGCCGCCCTGAATTCCGCATAGGGGCTTGACCGGCAGAGGAAGGACAGGACGATTCCCAGCGCCTCCATGCTCGGCTTGAGCTGGATCTGCTTCGGTTTCTGACCGTCCGCTGACGACATCGTTCCATCACCTGAGGGATCGCGGAGAGGAGCTTTGCGCCCCGCTCCCCATTCTGTCCAGACGCGGATCGGATGGCAGGTCGAGCAGCCTGTGATTGAAACCGGCGCCCCCTTCGTTGCTTCAGCAGCATGGGTGCTCGTGATAGTTTTCAACCAAATTGTGGGGGATGCGATGCGACGCTTTCTTCTGGCCACCACGGCCATTGCCGCCCTTGCGGCCCATGTTCAAATGGCGCAGGCGGCCGATGCCACGGGCTATGCCGATTATCCGTCGGCCTTCATCAGCTTCGAGGGCGGCTATTACTTCAACGCCAGCCAGGAGAACGTCGATTTCGACGACGATGACAGCGAACTCGGCAATCTCGATTCGCTCCGGCCTGGTGGCAACGGCTGGCAGGGCCGCTTCGAGCTGGGCCAGCGCCTGAACGAGACGTGGGACTTCAAGATCGGCCTGTCCGCCATTGCGCTTGGCTCCGACTCGACGGATGACAATGACGCCAGGTCCGACGCCAGCCAGGACATGGACCTGCAGATCCTCGACCTCGAGGCCGGCTACCATCTGGGCGGCATGGACAGCGTGGAGGCAAGGCTGTTTGCCGGTGTGCGTGGTCTCCACGCGCGCTCGCAGACCAGCTGGCATGCCGATGAAGGCGACAAGCTCGGCGAGTTCGACGACGAGGTCTATGCGCTGGGCCCGCGGGTCGGCGTCGATCTCGCCGTGCCGATGGACACCCATGACATCGCGCTCGTGGGCTCCGTGTCCGGATCGCTGCTGTTCGGCACGGTCGATTCGGAAGCGTCCTACCGCGGCGACCCTATCTTCAATGACTACGATACTGACACCACAGACACGCAGACCCTGTGGAACGTCGAGGGCATGGCGGGCGTGGCCTTCGGCATTGGCGAAAGAGCGGACCTGACGCTCGGCTACCGTGTGGCACAGTTCGGCGACCTCGCGGTTGACCGCTCCGACGTCGACAAGGCCGGCGACTTCAGCGCCAATGGCGAGTCCGACCTTCTGCTGCACGGTCCCTTCGCGCGGCTGACAGTCGAGATTCCCTGACGGCTTACAGCTGGTCGAAGATCTCCACCGCCTTGGCGGCATAGACAGCGCCGGGGCCGCCCGCCATCTCCACCGAAACCGCCAGCATCTCGGCCAGCTCCTCGCGCGTGGCGCCGTGCTTCTTGGCGGCCGCGGCGTGGTAGACGATGCAGTCCTCGCAGCCCTTGGCAACCGCGATCGCCACCGCCGTCAGCTCCTTGATTGCGGGCGAGATCTTGCCCGCGCGGGTGGCGGCGACGGTCAGGCCGTTGAAGGCCATCATCGTCTGCTTCTCCGCCTTGAACAGCCCCATCAGGCGGGCATTCACGGCATCGAGGTCTTCCTTGGCATTGGCCATGTTGCGGGTCTCCGGTGTCAGAAAAGGGCCTTGCCGTTCTCTTTCGAGAAGGCATGCCACTTGGTGCGGTTGACGGTCATGTAGCAGGTCTGGCCTTCCACACCCTCGAACTCGGTCGAAGTCTTGACGCGGATGCGGCAGTCGTCGAGGTCGACGTCGATGATCATGTCGCCGCCGAGGAGCTCGGTCACGAAGATCTTGCCGGTGATGTGCTCCTCCGCGGGCTTCGTCATCGAGATCGACAGCGCATCGGGCCTGACGCCGACACGCAGCGCGTCCTGGCGCGCGGCGGAGGCAAGGATGCGCTGCTGCTCCTCGTTGACGCCGATCGAGAAGTTCGGATGCACGAAATGGGTGCGCCCGTTCCTGTCCTCGATCCTGGCGTCCATGAAGTTCATCGCCGGTTCGCCCACGAAGCCCGCGACCCAGGCGTTGACCGGCTTGTTGTAGACCTCGCGCGGGGAGCCCAGCTGCTGCAATTCGCCATCATGCATGACGGCGATGGTGTCCGCCATTGACATGGCCTCGAGCTGGTCATGCGTCACGTAGATCATGGTGGTGCCGAGCGTGCGCTGGAGATGCTTGATCTCGCCGCGCATGTGGGCGCGGAGCTTGGCGTCGAGGTGCGCGATGGGCTCGTCGAAGAGGAACAGGTTCGGCTCGCGCACGATGGCGCGGCCGATCGCCACGCGCTGCTTCTGGCCGCCCGAAAGCTCCTGCGGGCGGCGCTCGAGCAGGTGCGAGATCTCGAGCAGCTTTGCTGCCGCCGTGACCCGCTCCTTGATCACGGTGGAGGCCTGGCCGCGCAGCTTCAGCGGGTTCGCCATGTTGTCGAACACGCTCTTGTGCGGATAGAGCGCGTAGTTCTCGAACACCATGGCGACGTCGCGGTCCTTCGGCGGCAGATCGTTGATGGGCTTCTCGTCGAACAGGATCTGGCCGGAGGTGATGTGCTCCAGGCCCGCCACCATGCGCATGGTCGAGGACTTGCCGCAACCCGAAGGACCGAGGATCGACAGGAAGGAGCCGTCCGGGCACTCGATGTTGAGGTCCTTGACGGCAGGGACGTTGCCGTACTTCTTCCAGACGTTGCGGAACGAAACTTTCGCCATTCTGAGCTCCTGCTATTCCTTGACCGCGCCCATGGTGAGGCCGGTGACGAGATATTTTCTGATGATGAGACCCAGGAACATCATGGGAAGGGCGGTCACGACGCCGGCCGCCATGATCTGCCCCCACTGGATGTTCTGGGGCTGCACCAGCTCGCGCGTGGCGGCAGGCAGTGTCTTGGCGCCGCCGGAGCCGATGATGGCCGCGAACAGGTAGTCGTTCCACGCAAACAGGATGCACAGCACGACGAAGGCGCCGATGCCGGGGGCAACCAGCGGCAGGATGGCGCGCAGCGCCTGGAAGCGCGTGGCGCCGTCCACCATCTGCGCCTCCTCGATGGCGTAGGGCACGTTGTCGAAGAAGCCTTTCAGGATCCAGATGGCGAAGGGCAGGTTGAAGGTGGTGTAGGCGAGGATCAGCCCCGGCAGCGTGCCCACGAGATTCAGTTCGCGGAAGATCCAGTAGAGCGGCACGAGCACCGCCACGACGGGCGCCATGCGCGTCGAGATGATCCAGAAGAACAGGTCGCTCTTG
>JADCDC010000302.1 GCA_020252385.1 Aestuariivirga sp. | reverse complement strand
GCCCTCGGCCTCGAGCGGGTTGGCGAGGCCCAGTCCGCAGACCACCAGGTCGGGCTTGGCTTCACGGCATCGGTCGAGTTGCCTTTCGACGTCCTGGCCCTCGCTGAGCACGGTTCCGGCGGGCAGGCGGCCCAGTTCCTGTGAAAGGTGGCGGCGCTGGAGATAGGGGGTTCCGACTTCGATCGGCATCATCCCCAGTTCCTCCGACACGAAGCGCGCCAGCGGAACTTCGAGCTGGGAGTCCGGGAAGAAGAAGATCCGCTTTCCCGAGAGCGCCTCGAGATGGGGTTTCAACGCCAGCGTCGCGCGGATGCGTCCCGCGTCAGTTGCCGCATGGAATTTCGCAGCGGAGATGCCGAAAGCGTCTGCCGCTGCCTTGAACCAGGCGGCGGTACCCTCCGCACCCAGCGGAAATGGCGCGGGGATGTGTGTGGCGCCACGTTCGTCGAGGGCGCGCGCGGTGTCATTCAGGAAGGGCTGCGCCAGAAGATACTGTGTGCCGGGTCCCACCGCCGGCATGCTTCCGGCCAAGCGCGCCGGAAGGAAAGCCACGTCCGTGATGCCCATGTCGTCGAAGATTCGCCGGAACTGGTCCTCGACCACATCGGAAAGGGCTCCCACGACGAGAAGCGAGGACTGCGCTGTTTGTGCAGGAAGAGGTGAGACAGGCACCAGCGCGGCCAGACAGGCGTCCTCGCCTTGCGTGAATGTGGTTTCGATCCCGCTTCCCGAATAGTTCAGCACACGGACGCGGGGGGAATGAAGCTGCGAAAGGCGCGACGCCGCCCGCTTGAGATCGAGCTTGATGACTTCCGAGGGGCACGATCCCACGAGGAAAAGCATCTTGATGTCCGGCCGGCGCTCGAGAAGCCGGTTCACGACCCGGTCGAGTTCGGTGTCGAGTTCGGAGAGCCCTGCGAGGTCGCGCTCGTCAATGATGGCGGTGGCGAATCGCGGCTCGGCGAAGATCATGACGCCCGCGGCCGACTGGATCAGGTGGGCGCAGGTGCGTGAGCCCACGACAAGGAAGAATGCATCCTGGATCTTGCGGTGCAGCCAGACGATTCCGGTGAGGCCGCAGAAAACCTCGCGCTGTCCCCTTTGGCGCAGCACGGGCGATTCGGCGCAGCCGCCAGCATCGCTGGGTGGAGTGGAGCGGAAGGGAAGGTTCATGATGTGGCCCCCGCATGCTGCAGTCGCGCGGCGCGCAGCTTCAGGAGGAACTGGCCGGCGTTGATGACATAGGCCGCATAGGCGACAAGGGCGAGAAGCAGGAGCCCGGTCTCACTGAGATAACCCGTCAGAAGGCAGACGAGATAGGCCGTGTGGAGCGCGATCACCACGAAGCTCACGGCATCTTCCCAGAAGAAGGCGGGCGCGAAGAGATACTTGCCGAAGACGTCCTTCTCCCACAGCGATCCCGTGACCATGATGGTATAGAGAAGCAGGGTCTTCAGAATGATTGAGGCGTTGGCGGTTGCCGCCCCTTCGCCGGTTGCGAGGGTCCGCAGCACCAGGCCGAGGCTCACGAGGAAGACGAAGAATTGCAGGGGGGCCAGAATTGCCTGAACCAGTGTCCAGGGGGAGGAATCCCGCCGACGCCGTTCGGCATCCGTGTAAAGCCCTGTGCGGGTTTCGTGCTGGCGGCGAGGCACTTGCATTGGTCGCTCTCCCGGGCCCGCTGCACTCCCGATTGGCACGGGGTGGAGGAGTGAAGCCCTGCAGGGGAGGCTAGCCCCCGCCTTGTAGAGTGTCAATACTTGTTGACGTCAGAAATTTAGGACATAGTATGTTCACTGCAATCAGGGCTCGGAGTCGGTCCGATAACTTTGGATTGTAGAAACCGAACCTTTGATCTTTAGGTTGCAGGAGCGGGTTTTGGCTGGGGGTTCGTCGCCGCAGCGAGGGTCGTCAGATGAACGTGCCGAAGCGATCCGAATGCGGGCCAGGGTGTCCGCCTGGGGGTGGACGTGAATGACATTTCCTCATTCCTGACGCGCGGCATCCCGGCCGGGATGGTGGAAACCTTCGCCGATCTCGTTCTGAGCCCGGATGCCTCGGATTCCGCCTTGCTTGTTGAACAATTGCTGGACGACGGCGTTTCCGCCGAGACCGTCATGCTGGAACTTCTCGCCCCGGCGGCGCGTCTGATGGGAGAGATGTGGTCCTGCGACCAGGCGAATTTCCTCGAGGTGACGCTGGGGCTGTCGCGGCTCCAGCATGTCATGCGGCAGCTTCACCTGCCGGTGGTGCATGCGGTGACCGACCGCGGCGCGGCCCTCCTCCTGCCGGTGCCGGGGGAGCATCATGTACTGGGCCTCCGCATGGTCGAGGAATTCCTGATCCGCGACGGTTGGCGGGTGCGCTTCATGACGCAGGCGAGCAGCGAGCAGCTGCGCCAGGCCGTCTCCTCGGAACACTATGAATTCGTTGGATTTTCTATCAGCGGAGAGCGCGTGCTCCCGGCCCTCAGATCGGCCATCCGGGAGGTCCGCGCGCAATCGCGGAACCGGCATGTGCGAATCATGGCCGGCGGTGCGCTGCTGTCCGGCGGCGAGCCGCCCGTCCCGGCGCTCGACGCCGACGCGCTGGTCCGCGACGCAAATGATGCAGTTGCGCAGGCAAGACGCTGGCATGCGCTGGCGGGAGTGACTTGATGTGGCACTGCCCGGTGGGCCCGAAAAGGATAATGACGTGACACTCAGAAGCGTGTCGACCCCAACTCATTCGCACCGCGAACAGGCCTCGAGCCTGGCGGGGCTCCTCGCGACGCTGGAGGCCCGGGAGGCAGCCCTCCTGTTCTCGGCCTCGGCCGACGTCGCGCTGGTGATCAACGCCGACGGGAGCATCGGGGAGGGGGTCATCGCCTCCGCCGACCTGCAGATCCTGAAGGTCGACACCTGGCCCGGCCGCGGCTGGAGCGAGGTCTCGACCATCGAGAGCCGCCCCAAGATCGAGCAGATGATCCAGGAGGCCCAGCTGGGCCTGCCGCCGCGCTGGCGCCAGATCAACCACCAGATCCCGAATGAGGCTGACATTCCGGTGCGTTACTGCCTGCTGAAGGCGGGCCCCGGCGGCCAGTTCGTGGCCATCGGCCGCGACATGCGCAACCTCGCCGCCGTGCAGCAGCGCCTGCTTGCGGCGGAGCAATCGATCGAGCAGGAATATGCAAGGCTCCGCCACGCCGAGACGCGCTACCGGCTGCTGATGCAGGTGGCCTCGGAGGCGATCATCGTCGTTGATTCGCGCTCCGGCCGGATCATGGAATCCAATGCCGCCGCCGCCAATCTCGTCGGCAAGCCCATGAAAAGGCTGATGGGCCTGCAGTTCGCCAGCCTCTTCGACCCGGCCGAGCAGGACGGCGTCGACGGCGTCATCGGCGCACTCCGCGCCACCGGCCGGGCTGACGACGTGGCCCTGACGCTCGAAGGCGGCAAGCAGCAGGCGGTGCTCTCCGCCACCATCTTCCGCCAGGAAACCGCCACCTGCTACCTGATGCGGCTCCAGCCCATCGCGGCGGGGGCCAGCGGCATCGTCATCTCCAGGGCCCAGGCGGGGGTGATGAACGTCATCCGCGACATGCCCGAGCCTTTCGTGGTGACCGACCTCGACCGCCGCATCGTCTCCGCCAACGCCGCCTTCCTCGACAGCGCGCAGCTGGGCAGCGAGGAACAGGCCCGCGGCGAGCCGGTGGAGCGCTGGCTGGGCCGTGCGGGCGTCGATATATCGGTTCTTTTCAACAGCCTGGCGGAAAAGGGCGCGGTCCGCCAGTTCCAGACCATGCTGCGCGGCCAGTTCGGCGCGGTCGAGGACGTCGAGGTCTCGGGCGTGGCATCGCCTCCCGGCAATCCCAGCTGCTACGGCTTCTCGATCCGCCGGGTGAACCGCCGCGCCATGGAGGCCGAACCCGGCAAGCGCAGCCTGCTCCGCTCGGTCGAGGAGATGACCAAGCTCGTCGGCAAGGTGCCCCTGAAGGACCTGGTGCGCGAGGCGACCGACATCATCGAGCGGCTGTGCATCGAGGCAGCACTCCAGCTCAACGACAACAACCGCGCCAGCACGGCCGACATGCTGGGCCTCTCCCGCCAGAGCCTCTACGTGAAGCTCCACCGCTACGGCATCGAGGACAAGGACGTCGGCGGCGACAGCGCCTGAGCGCGTCCCTTCGGGTTGCAAACCCGGTTGAATCCGCATGCTGGCGGTTGATTTCCGTTGCGATCTTGTTGATTGCGGATGCCAAGGCAGTTGGCGCCGGTGGCGCCGGCGCGCAACGCGCCCGGTTGGCTGGGACGCCTGTGACAACGCCGGGTGTTAGGTGGACTGGACAGACCCGGAGGGGTCAGGCTTAGGGCCAGGAGGTGTGGGATTTCCGCCCCCGGCGCCTTTGGCCGAGTTGCCGGGCCCCGTCCACGGCGGCATCCGCCATGGCTCGCGCCCGCTCCGCCACTTCGCCAAGCCGGTCCTGCACCGCTTCCCCAGCAGGACCCATGAGCATCGTTGCTCGAAGGCCCGATGGCACGCGCTTCATGGGGCGGGATCAGACAGCGGAAGGAGCTGCAATTGCCACAGAGCGTGTGAGCGAGCGCTACCAAATGCCCAGGGCTGGATGCCAGTTTGCTGGCATGACGGGCGTTGGGGTGCTGCACCAGGTCATTCCTCTCCCACACGCATTCGGAGGAGAGGAATGATGAGAGTGCGTGACTTTTCGCACAGCTTATTTGGTTATCAATCGATTACTATTTGATTGCT
>JADCDC010000301.1 GCA_020252385.1 Aestuariivirga sp. | reverse complement strand
GCCGAGCAGACCATCCTGACGGTTTCCGCCAATGGTTATGGCAAGCGGACCTCCTCCTACGAGTACCGCATCACCGGCCGTGGCGGCAAAGGCATCGTCGCCATGGCGGTGAATGAGCGGAACGGCCCGCTTGTGGCTAGCTTCCCCGTGGAGGACGGCGACCAGATCATGCTGGTGACGGACGGCGGCCAGCTGATCCGCACCCATGTGGGCGGCATCCGCAAGGCGGGACGCTCCACCCAGGGCGTGATCGTGATGAACGCGGCCGATGACGAGCGCGTCGTCTCGGTCGAGCACATCACGGATGTGGACGAGGGTACGGAAGACTGACGCTTGCCGGGCGGAGTCCTGCCGCCTTGCCTCCGCTGCCGGTCCGTGGCTAGGTGTGGCCAATCGGGAGCCCCCGCCATGACGCTCGAATCCTACCTCGCCTTTTCCGCCGCCGCGGCCGCTCTTGCCTTCGTGCCGGGGCCGACGGTGACCGTCATCATCGCCAACAGCCTGCGCCATGGCGCCAAGGCCGGCCTCATGAACGTGGCGGGCACCCAGGCGGGCTTCGTGATCTGGCTTGCCATCGCAGCACTGGGCCTTGGGGCGGCGATCCAGGTGATGGGCATCTGGTTCGACGTCCTGCGCTACGCGGGTGCGGCCTACCTCGTCTGGCTCGCCATCAAGCTGTTCCGCTCCAAGGGTGACCTCGCCATCGCGGTGGACCGGGCGCGGCCCAACGGCAGCTTCTTCCTGCAGGGTTTCATCGTCATCATGTCGAACCCCAAGATGCTCGTCCTCTTCGGCGCCATGATCCCGCCCTTCATGACGCCCGGGGACAATCCCATGCAGCAGATCCTTCTGTTGGGCCTCACCTTCATGGCGATCGCCGCCATTGGCGACACGGCCTATGCGCTGATGGCGGGCAAGGCCGGAGCCTTCCTGTCACGCTCGCGCATCCGGGCGCTGGAGATCGTGAGCGGCTGCTTCCTCCTGGGCGGCGGCATCTGGATGGCGCTGAGGGGACGCTGAGATGGCGCGCACAGGCTTCTATCCGGGCTCCTTCGACCCCGTCACCTACGGCCATCTCGACATCATCGCGAGATCCGCGCGGCTGGTGGACAAGCTGGTGCTGGGGGTTGGCGTGCACCACGGCAAGCAGGCGCTGATCCCGGCCGAGACCCGCATCGCGCTGCTCGAGAAGGTGACCCGCCCCATCGTGGAGCACACGGGGGTGAAGATCGCGGTCACCACCTTCGATGGCCTCGCCGTCGATGCGGCGAGGAAGCACCATGCGGGGCTCATCATCCGGGGCCTGAGGGATTCGACCGACTTCGACTACGAGGTCCAGATGGGCCAGATGAACGGCGCCATGGCGCCCGACATCGAAACCGTGTTCCTTGCCGCCTCCCCCGCCACCCGCATGATCGCCTCCTCGCTGGTCAAGCAGATCGCGAGGCTGGGCGGCGACATCACCCTGTTCATCCCGAAGGAGGCGCAGGAGGTGATGGCCAAGGCACTGGCGAAGCCATCACATTGACTTTTTCTTGCGGTCCGGTCAGGAACGGCACCGGAAAACCCAATGGAGACGACATGATCAGGAAACTGGCGCTCGCCGCGCTGACGGCAGGCCTTCTCGCAAGCCCGGCGCTCGCCGCCGAGACGATCAAGGTGGAGACCAGCAAGGACTGCTCCTTCACCATCACGCTGCGCCCGGACCTGGCGCCGAAGCACGTGGCGCAGATCACCAAGCTGGCGAAGGCCGGCTTCTATGACGGCATCGTGTTCCACCGCGTGATCGACGGCTTCATGGCCCAGACGGGCGACCCGACCGGCACCGGCATGGGCGGCTCCAAGGAGCCCGACCTTCCGGCCGAGTTCACGGCCGAGCCCTTCAAGCGTGGCACGGTGGGCATGGCCCGCTCCAGCAATCCCGATTCCGGCAACAGCCAGTTCTTCGTGATGTTTGCCGATGGCGACTTCCTGAACGGCCAGTACACCGTGTGGGGCCAGGTCGACGAGCAGGGCATGGCCTGCGTCGACAAGATCGCCAAGGGCGAGCCGCCCGCCAATCCCGACAAGATGACAAAGGTGACGGTGCAGTGATGGCTGATCTCGAAAACACCCTCTATCTCGACATCGCCAACGCCAAGGGCGAGTCCAAGGGCCGCGTCACCATCGCGCTCCGCCCCGATCTCGCGCCCAACCACGTGGCCCGCATCAAGGAACTGGCCCGTGAAGGCGCCTATGACGGCGTGGTCTTCCACCGCGTCATCGAGGGCTTCATGGCGCAGGGCGGCGACGTGCAGTTCGGCAACACCAATGCGCCGACCTTCGATCCCTCGCGCGCCGGCATGGGTGGCTCCAAGAAGGGGAACCTCAAGCAGGAATTCTCGCGCGAGCCGCATGTCAGGGGCGTGTGCTCCATGGCGCGGGCGCAGAACCCGGATTCCGCCAACAGCCAGTTCTTCATCTGCTTCGGCGACGCATCTTTCCTCGACCGGCAGTACACGGTGTGGGGCCAGGTGACCGAGGGCATGGAGATAGTCGACGGCATCAAGCGCGGCGAGCCCGTGCGCGATCCGGACCGCATCGCCAAGATGCAGGTCGCCGCCGACGCCGCCTGACATGAAAGCACTTCCCGCCGCAGTTCTGATGTCTGCCGCCATGGCGCTTCCCGCCCATGCGACGGAATGGATGGACTGCGGCGACCCGACCCAGAGCGTGAGCATCCGCGTGCTGCTGGGCGCCATGGACGTGATCGCCGTCAACACGGTCGAGATCGTGGCCAACGGCGCCAAATGGTCGACAGAAGCGGGCGGCGGCGCCACCGTCATCACCCGGGGCCAGGCCTTCGAAACCGCCGACCAGATCTGGATCGACATGACGGACGAGCAGGTGAACGAGATCATTGCCAGGCTCCGCCTGTTCAAGGCCATGGACGATGGCGGGGAGGAAGAGGCCCTGCCGGTCATCGGCGGCATTCTCGCCATGCCGGGAGTGGGCGCCTGGGCCGTGAGCTGTTCCGGCCCCTGAGACATGCGCGTTTCGGATTTCGACTTCGAATTGCCGCCCGGACGGATCGCGCTCCGGCCCGTCTCGCCGCGTGATTCCTCGAAGCTCCTCGTCGTGCGCCAGCAGGGGCTTGAGGATCATGTGTTCCGCGAACTCCCCGAACTTCTCCGCGCGGGCGACGTTCTCGTCTTCAACAACACGCGCGTGATCCCCGCCGCTTTGTCCGGCAACCGGATCGGCCGCGGCGGCACCACGCCCAAGATCGAGGCGCTGCTCCACCTGCGCCTCGACGGGAGCCGCTGGAAGGCCTTCGTGAAGCCGGCGAAGAAACTGGAGGCCGGTGACCGCGTGCGCTTCGGTGCCGAAGGAAAGGTCTGCCTGCTCGGCACGCGCGACGCGACGGTCGAGGCCAAGGGCGAGGCGGGTGAGGTGACGCTCGCCTTCGATTTCCACGGCCCCGCCCTCGACGAGGCGATCGCCGCGGTCGGAGAGATGCCGCTTCCACCCTACATCGCCGGCAAGCGCGGGACCGACGAGCAGGACCGCCAGGACTACCAGACCATCTATGCCGAGAAGGAGGGTGCGGTGGCCGCCCCGACCGCCGGACTGCACTTCACTCCGGAGTTGATGAAGCGCCTTCAAGCTGCTAGGATTTCACAGGAATTCGTGACCCTGCATGTCGGTGCCGGCACCTTCCTGCCGGTCAAGGCGGAAGACACCAGTGACCACAAGATGCACGCCGAGTGGGGCGAGGTGACCGCCGCCACAGCTGAGCGCCTCAAGGCCGCGCGCGCCCGGGGCGGGCGCGTCGTGGCAGTGGGCACCACCTCGCTCCGCCTGCTTGAGGCGTCGGGCCTTGAACCCTTCTCGGGAACAACCGACATCTTCATCACGCCGGGATACCGCTTCCGCGGCACCGACCTGCTGATCACCAATTTCCACTTGCCGAAGTCGACCCTCTTCATGCTGGTCTCGGCCTTCTCCGGCATCGAGACCATGCGGGCCGCCTATGCCCATGCCATCGCCAATGAGTATCGCTTCTATTCCTACGGCGACTCGAGCCTGCTATTCCCGGTATCATGACCGCTGAATTCGGCTTCACCCTCCACGGCACCGACGGGCCCGCCCGCCGTGGCACCGTGCACACGCTCCATGGCGACATCCGCACCCCCGCCTTCATGCCGGTGGGCACGGTGGGCACGGTCAAGGGCCTCTACCTCGACCAGGTGGAGGGGACGGGGGCGGACATCATCCTCGGCAACACCTATCACCTCATGCTGCGGCCCGGTGCCGAGGAGGTGGCAAAGCTCGGCGGACTTCACAAGTTCATCGGCTGGAAGCGCCCGATCCTCACGGATTCGGGCGGGTTCCAGATCATGTCGCTGTCCAAGATCCGCAAGATCACGGAGCAGGCGGCCATGTTCCAGTCCCACATCGACGGGCGGAAATACGAGCTCTCGCCTGAGCGGGCGATGGAGATCCAGCGGCTGCTGGGCTCCGACATCCAGATGCAGTTGGACCAGTGCATCGAATATCCGCACACGGAGAAAGAGGCGGAGAAGGCGATGCAACTGTCGCTGCGCTGGGCCGAGCGCTCCCGCACGGCCTTCGGCCGCCAGCCGGGACGCGGCAATTTCGGAATCGTGCAGGGCGGCATCAACCCGAGGCTCCGCAAGGAGAGTGCCGAGGGCCTCAAGTCGATCGGCTTCGAGGGCTATGCCATCGGCGGTCTGGCGGTGGGCGAGGGGCATGACCTCATGCTCCAGGCCATCGAACACACCATTCCGCATTTGCCCGAGGACCGGCCGCGCTACCTGATGGGGGTGGGCACGCCCGAGGACATCCTCGAATCCGTTGCCCGCGGCATCGACATGTTCGATTGCGTGCTGCCCACGCGGTCCGGCCGGCATGGCCAGGCCTTCACCCGCTTCGGCAAGATCAACCTCAGGAACGCGCGTCACGCCGATGACCCGCGCCCGCTGGACCCGGAGCACCCGTGCCCGGCGCTTTCGCAGTATTCGCGGGCCTATCTGCATCACCTGATGCGGTCGGGGGAGCTGCTCGGCATGATGCTGCTTTCCTGGGCCAATATCGCGTATTATCAATCCCTGATGCAGGGCATCCGCGCGGCCATTTCCGAGGGCCGCTTCGAGGACTTCCGGCTTACGACGAAGGAACAGTGGAAGCGCGGCGATATCCCGGCATAATCGCGCGGCGTCATTTGGGAGGACGACATGAAGCTATCCGACGAGGTGATCATACCCGTGC